>JAKBRR010000002.1 GCA_021845325.1 Thermoplasmata archaeon | reverse complement strand
TAGTATTTACAGATCGATTATAATGGTAACAAAGCCAGCAAGAATGTATACAAAAATATCAGGTCCTGCCTATACAAGAAGAGACTTTATGGGAGGAGTACCTTACCCAAAAATAACAACATTCACCCATGGGAACCAAAAAAGAGATTTCCCTATCGAATTTAGAATGATAGCAGAGGAGAGCTGCCAGATAAGGCACAGCGCTCTTGAAGCAGCCAGAATATCAATAAACAGAAAGGTTAGTGAGTCCCTAGGACTGGATAACTATTTCTTCCAGATCAGGCCCTACCCTCATCACGTTATAAGAGAGCATAAAATGGCTACCGGAGCTGGAGCTGATAGGATTTCTAGTGGAATGAGAAATGCTTTTGGAAAACCTGTCGGTACTGCTGCGAGAGTTCACGCAAACGATATCATAATGGTTGCAAGGGTAACTCCAGAAGGTGCAAAACAGATGAAGGAAGCTCTTCACAAGGCATCAATTAAACTTCCCACCCCATGCAGAATAGAAATAACCAAGGGAAAGGATATAGCGGGAAAAATCGGTATTTAATTTTCTTTATTCTAAACCCACCGAATTATATATTTCTAAAAGAAAGCTTTTATTAATCCCGTTGGTATGTGACTCCTATGAAAGTATGCCCTAACTGCAGTTCAGTAATGGACGATAATGCAACAATCTGTACACAATGCGGATATCAATTTGATGCCGCTCCATCATCATCTGGTGTAGATTTAAACCAGCACACTGGTGGTTTTATCAATGAAAGAATTAAATATTGCCAGAACTGTGGGACAGCAAACACCTTTTCAAGCACTGTCTGTTCAAATTGCGGTAGTTCTAAATTCTCTTCAACACCAAGGGTTGATAACAGACCAGCAGGAATAACTATTCTTGCGATTCTTGGTATATTAAGTTCATTGCCTGACCTTTTAATAGGATATATATTTACTATTGGTTTTCCTCTTATTGGAATACTTATAATAATAGTTGGTGTACTTTTCCTAATTGCATCTATTTCATTGTTTTCCGGAAAGGAATGGGCAAGAGTACTTATAATGATCTTTTCTGTCCTTGCATTAGTAGCTGTACCAGTAGGGACAATTCTGGGTATCATTTTCCTGTATTATTTCACCAGACCACACGTGAAACAATATTTCCAAAGGGAAAATCTAAACCCACTATAATGATCTTAAAATACAGTTTATATCCATATTTCTCTAGTACCAAAAATTCCTGTAAATTATATGTTTAGAAGTTTTTAAAATAACTCTTTTTTTGTCTCTCTACTTCCTATAAAATCTTGAATTAATTTTGCAGCCAGCATTGATGTATTTCCATTATCAAAATCTGGTGTGAATTCAAGAACATCGAATCCGTATATTTTTCTGGAAAGTTTTCTTATGAGATATCTTACTTCAACATCACTCAAACCAAATGGTTCTGGAGTACCGACACCTGGAGCGAAGGAAGGATCAATTCCGTCCATGTCAATTGAAAAGTATACCCTATCTTTTAGTTTCCCTTCAATTTTCGAAAGAGATCTTTCAATTCCTTCCTTTCTAATCTCGTCTGCTGATAGGAATCTTACCTTATGATAATCTGGATCTTCGAATTCCTCCCTTGATGTTGATCTGGTTCCAAATGAAAATATCCTGCTTTCTCCAAGAACATCCAGTGCTCTATGGGTAACACATGCATGATTGTGCTTATTTCCCATGTATGAATCCCTGAAATCAGAATGGGCATCAATTATTACCATGCTTGCATCTCTGAAATTCCTGATAGAACCACCTGTAATGGAGTGCTCACCACCTATCATTATTGGAATTTTTCCATCTTTCGTAATTATTGAAGTTACCTCTTCCACGAGATCTACAGTTTCAGATGCATCCTCATTAACCTGTATGTCGCCTATATCACAGATGGGAAGCTCGGAAAAATCAACCTCATAATTAACGTCAAAGGACTCAAGGTTATCATAGGCCCTTCTAACTTCTGCAGGACCCCTAGAGGAACCCCTCCTGAATGACGAGGTATAATCGAATGGTACTCCAAAGATCACATAATTTGCATCTTCATATTCAAATGTAGCATCAGCTATTCTTTTAAGTGATGCCAGTGCACTTAATTCTGCAGCATGATCCTTCTGGTTCCCATTGCTTCCCAATATGATACCTCAGTTCCGGCTTTCACTTTATCAATCTGATCTGGCTCCAGTGGAAGAACGAAAGTTTCGTATGTTTCACTGTCCATTAGCTGTGCCTCGTTATTAGCCACACTTAAAACCTGCGCGTTTTTCTTTTCAATGATTGGCACCTTAACTTTGTGTTTTACAGGAAAAACGACGCTTTTTTTCTGGTTATCAAATATTCCAATTGCAACTATTCTTGCCTTTGCCTCACCATGTTTTCCCGGTTTTGAAAGATTAATTTCCATTATTTTGCATGGGGTTTCATCAACCATCATGTACCTACCCACTTTCAACTCTCTTACTTCTGCTTCCTGCCATCCCATTAAATCACATCCTTTAATTCATCATTAGATCATTATTGCTTATTATTCAATATGGTCTCAACCTGATATATAATGTAACTATATAATAAATACGTGTTCTATTAGGAAACATGAATGAGAGTAAGTTCGGTAAAAGTATAAATGAATTATTGGTTTTATTCCTTTTTCTCTTTTTCATAATACCGGTTATTACAATTTTCATTTTCGATCTTAAATTTTATTACATCCCAGAAAATGAAATAGGTAAATTTTACACATATTCTTTGATTTATTCTACACTAGGAATTTTAGCTGCATTAATAATAGAAAGAATGTTCAGAAAAGAGGAAAGAAGCAAAATTCCCAGCACAATAAGACTGGTTCTAGGAATACTGTGGATAGTTGATGGCATTCTTCAGTTTCAACCTGAGATGCCATACGGTTTCCTTTCAGTGGTTATAGAGCCATCAATTCAGGCAATTAACAATGTTGGCGTTGAAAAATTTCTTATGATAGGTTACAACATCTGGTTGCTCCATCCATTTCAGTTTGATGCCTTAAGTGGAGCTTTGCAGGTATTCATTGGAGTATATTATTTATCAAACAGCAGCGCCAAGGCTCTGAAATATATCAGTATCATTTCAATCATTTGGGCCATAGTTATTTGGATATTTGGCGAGGGCTTTGGTGGAATACCTGCAAGTGGAGTATCTCTCCTAACAGGTTTTCCAGGATCAGCTCTCATTTATGCCATTTTAGCAGTACCATATATATTACCCAGACTTGGCAGCATTAAGAGCCTTCAAAAATATTTCATATACTCAGTATCAATAATTTTTCTCATAGGGGGAATACTGCAGCTAATCCCTGGTAACACATTCTGGACCAAAGGCCAGCTTGCATATGATATTTACATGAACATAAACCAGCAGGGAGAAAACCCTATTGTTTATGCAATATTGAATCACACTTATGTATATCTTTTATTCAGGGAAACCTATCTCAACATTTTCATGTTTTTGCTTATGATTGCTTCAGGGATTTTGATTTTACATCGCAGTAAGGCAGGATTGATAATGGCAATTGTTTTTGTAGGTCTTACATGGCTCTTATTTCAGGATATGGGTATATACATACTCCCTGCTACAGATCCAAACACAGGTCTGCCCTTACTTCTTTTGCTTGTAATATTGATTGAAATAGATTTTCAAGTTAGTGATAAAAGAATAATTAAAGAAGCAGTGCAAGGTGTTTCAGTTTCATAATAAGATCAAATTAAATAGAACATAGAAATATACGAAAAATAACAAAGGGTTTGTGGGGTAGCCTGGTATCCTTCCAGCTTCGGGAGTTGGAAACCCCGGTTCAAATCCGGGCAGACCCACTTTATATATGTGGATATAGATAAGACCAAAAAAAGTTGTGATTTTTTAAAATAATTATAATAGTTGTAGAATATTAGTAATTTAGATTTGGAATGAAGGTGAGTATGACTTATTGGGGTCTACTTTTGAAATATGTAAATGTTAAAAGTTTACAGAGGTCTTTACTGGTTTAACCATTGTAATTTACAAGGTTTACTTTTACCTAATATTTGCTGTTTCTTAAACAATGTTAACAGAATTTTAACAATCTTAACCCTTTGATTCAAACGCTTTCCATTCTTTATGTTTGTTTTGATTTTATAAAGGGCTTGTTGTGATATTCCATTATCTTTAACATGACCACTCGCTATATTTGTTTAAATAGACCATTATTAATTATATTTTGACCTAGATAAAGGGTATAAATTAAGTTATTAAGTTCGGTTTCATACTTTTCTATTTCTTTACTAATCTTGATTTTATCATCTGTATCCTTATTAGAGAGCTTGTCTAGATTTTCATACAATGAGATCAACTTATTTGCTAGCCCAGAAAATTTCAAATTATCTATCTCTCTTTCTGGTAAAGGTATTTTGCCTATGTAATAGTCGTCTAAGTCCATTGTTCTTATTGCTTTCGAAAAGATATACCTATAAGCGTACCAAGAGATTAATTTCGAATTAAGAAGACACAGCAAAAATTCTAAAGAATACTTATCGTCTGTAATTATTGTGTTCTCGACGGTATCTAACGTCAATATTCCTTCTCTATCCATTGCTGACATTATGATAATATGGTCGCTCGGTTTTGTTACATGGGCTACAATTCTTTGAGATATAATCTTAGGTCTTCTTAGAAATTCTATTTTCTTCATATTTAGGTCAACAACACCATCAGGCAAGAATTCCCCACTAGCTGAAAAATGAAATCTAGAGATATTTTTACCTCTAAGAATCATATATTTTGTTTGCGTTTTGACCGCATATTTCTGAAAAGGTAGCCCCCTACTAGTTCTCGAAATATCCCTCAATTTTCTTGATGATTTTATCATAATTTTGAAAATTTCAAAGTCCTTTGGATCATCGTGCAATATAATTGAATCTGTAATGTCTATGTATTTTTTTGCAATAGACAGGGAATTATGAGTACTGATATTTTCCAACGTGTAATTAGAAGATTTATTGTTTTTTTCTAGAATTAAAATCAACTGCTCTAATAATACATCCTCAAATGCTTTGCTTACGTCAACTACCCTACTTAGCTTATCTACGATCAATTTTCGCCCATTTTTCCATTCTTGACTATAAGCAAGTGACTTAGGCACGATCATTCCAAATTTTCCTTCGTTTTTTAACAGGTTAAGTGATTTTTCAATGAAAATTAACGCCGTATTCTTATAGGATCGAGAATAGTCATAAGATTGTGATATCCATTCTCTTTCCATTTCTGATAACTCAGCACCATATGGAGGATTTCCAATCACAATATAGAATCCACCCTCTTTCATTATCTCAGGAAATTCCTCTTCCCATTTGAATGCCTTATCTGAAACAGAGGGATCATCAATTAAGCTGTTTCCAACCTTTATATTGTTTTGGAGCAATGGTAATCTATGCTTCCTTTCTGATATTTGCAATAATAAATTCAACTGAGCTATTTCTACCGCTTTAGGATCAAGGTCTACACCAAAAATGTTATTCTTGAGGATTTCAACCTTCATGCTGTAGAAACTTTCACCTTCGTCAAACTTCAAGGTCTCTTGAGTTCCATATTGCTGTTTCCAGTAACTTTCTAATTCCTTATATGCTCTTATGAGGAAACTACCTGAACCACAAGCCGGATCAACTATCCTCACCTTACGGATTTCCTCCGGTGTATGGTTCTTGATATATTCACCAACTGTGTTCTTGACTATGTAATCCACTATGTAAGAAGGCGTGTAATAGATCCCCTGTTCTTTCCTATGTGTCTTTGATTCTTCTAATTTCGCTCTCTTTGGTGTTGACTTGAGGATATTACCTAGATATTGCTCGTATATGTTTCCCAGAACATCGGATTCAATGATAGAGAAATCGTATCTGTATGAATTGTCCTTTGAGTGATTAAGGCCCTCTATTACCTCTTGAAGTGCTTCATTCTCTATATAGAGGTCATCGCACAAATGGTGAGCAAAGAGTTTGCTGTTGTATTTATCATCAAAATCCTTGTATATCCTTGATATTTCCCTCAAGAGATGACCCTTTCCTTTTGAATACCACTGCCTAACATTGGATTGTAATTGATTCTCTTCTAAACCTCTATCCTCAGCATTTCTTATGAAGATTAGGCGATCTAGAATCCTCTGGACAGATTCTTCTATATCGTCTTGAGTAAGACGTTTTTCCTGATTGTTCCTGACAATATCCTTTGAAAGAACCTCACGAAAATGAATCATATCCTGTAGGAGTTGTTTGTTTATGGGATTTTTTAACTGTTTCTTTCCATATTTAGTTGCTATCTTATCAAGTTCATCATTTTCAAAAGCATTTTTGGAAAGATAAGTGAATCTCTTATCTCTTAAGAAATCATCTGGATGTAATACAAAGAATAAGTTATTCCCATAATTTGATTCTTTCCAGTCGGCGTTATAAATGGCTAAGGTTTCAAAATTACACAATATTGCCCATGAACAGGATTTCATCCAAGAATAGTCTATAGCCTGAGTTACGTACTTAAAGTTTGTCTGAATGTTCTCTTCTTTTAGGGATTTAGCTTCAAGGAAAAACTTGGGAATACCGTTAATTCTGAATCCATAATCTACACGCTTCTTTGATATTGTTTCCTCAGCACTTACGGAATCATTACTTTTTCCTCTATTATCTACGTTCCAGCCTAAAGCCTTAAACAAAGGAATTATGAAATCTTTCTTTGTAGATTCTTCATTATACTTTCTTATTTCACCAGATTCCTTAATCTGATCATATTTATTTATTAATTCGTTAATTCTTTCAAAATCAATATTGTAATTATCTTCTGACACAACAAAGTTACTCAATATAGGCACCTACCTTAAAGTGATTCAAAATACCCTTGATCAACTTCTTTTAAGACATATTTTTGAATTTCTCTAACTCCTACAGCGTTCTCAACCATTAATGATGCCAATTCGTGTCCATTTATTAATTTTATGTTATGGTCAGAATCCTTTTCCGCAGTTTCAATTGCATCTTTAGTGAAAATAGCAGTGGTTATAAAAATTCCCTTTTTTGCGTGTTTTATGGTTAAAGCACCTATAAAGTCTCTAATCTCATGCGAACCAACTGTCTTTTCTTTGACCCATCGCTTTGCTTGAAGATATATCTTATCAAATCCAAGTTTATCTTGAGAAATTTCACCATCTATTCCTTGATCATTTGGTTTACCAAGAACCCTAGCCATCTCTTCATGGTTTTTTCCATAACCCAGTGCCAACACCACATCAATTATGATTCTTTCAAAATCTGCTGGCTTTACGCTCTTCAACGTATTTAGTAAATCATTTTTTAGCATTCTGTCTCTTTTTTCAAAGATTTTCTCAATCTCTTCGTCTGGGGTGTCTTCTTCGTTTTCATTTTCATCCATTCCCAATTTATCAGTTATTCTTTCTTTTCCACTTTTATGTTTAATTTCCTTAAACTCCTTGAAATATGGAAATTTTTCTAAATAAACCCACTTTATTTTATCTGGCATAATCTTTGCTTCTTCTTTTCCTCTTTTTGAAATGACATATTTAGATCGACCCGTCCTTTCTAATAGACCTGCCTGAACGAGGTATGTTATTGCCCAAGCCACTCTATCATAGATATACGTTCTCTTTCCATTAGGCATTAAAAGGCTACGCTGTTCTGGAGTCAAACTAAACTGGTTTGACATTTCTTCTATAGTCTCTGATAATCCATGTTCCTCACCATCAAGAGAAAACCTAATGATAGGAGCTAAAAATTCGTCGAATTTTGGCAATTCTAATTCTATCATTCAATGATCACCGGCTTTTTAATACACATTTTTTAATCCCACCCTAATCTTATTATTTCTTTTGGTACTACAATCTTTATTGATCTTTCTTCAAAGTTATTCTAGTTGTGGTCTTTTTATTATTAATCTACTTAATTACGCTGTTCACTTCGATCTTATAGCTTCTTGGAGTTTCAATATCGACCATTGGGAAATCCAAAGGCTTTATCTTTAGTAAGATGCAATTGCTCAACTCATCTTTTGCATAATAGATCAAGACTAAATAAGGATCACACTTAGAATATAAATTTTCGTGTATGTATTTAAGGTGTATTCAGTAGCTATTTTCACTATCTTGAATTTCTTCTTTTCTCTCGCATGTACCTTTTAATGGCTGAGATGAGAATCATAGAAGTGTTAAAAGGTTGTATTCACTCAAGAGTTACATTCGATCGATTTAAAGATTATCATATAGTTATAAATATCACTTCTAGCCTTATTTTGCATAAATATATGAGTTCACAGGCAATATAAGCGAATGAAATTCGCGATTGCCGTGGAAAAAGGAATGGTAAGCGGTCCGGGAGAAGCAGAAGAGATTAAAATTTATGAAACTGACAGTGGTGAACTGTTAGAGTCATATCCTAACCCTGCTTTGACCGCAAAGTCAGCAAGGGGAATACTCATGCTAAAATCTATTGTTGACCGTGGTGTTACTTCTGTTATAGTATCTGGTATTGGTGCGCATGCATTTAGTTACACAAATGGCAGAATAAAGCTTTTCAAAGGAGAAGGTTTAATGGTGGACGAGGCCATCAGAAGCTTTGTTAATGGAAGTCTGAAAGAACTATCAGTTGCTACACATTAAGATACTCTCCTAATGTAATACAGCACATTCAATGAAAGTAAATATATTTGCAGTTCCATAGGAATCTAATTTATTCACTGTCAGTTATTTTTATGATCTGAGGTAGCTATTAAAAACCTATGGAGGTCTGTCTATTCGTATCTCTGTCCCTTAATTTGTTGATGGTACCTTTGGTAAGTTTCTTTAAGTAGTTTTTGCTATTCAAAAATGGATTCAAAGGAAGCATATGGTGTAAAGCTTCTATCAGAGCCGGTAATTCAAGAAGATTCAGTATATTTCACAGAAAAGTGGATCGAGGGAAGTGAATATAAAACATCAATATTCAAATTTGAGAATGAATCTGTGGAAAGATTAACCTTCGGTGGAAAGGAAAGCCATCCAATGGTTGTTAATGATTGTCTTTATTATGTTAAATCTGATGAAACAATTAACCATTTTATTCAGATCAAAGGGAACACAGAGCCATTAATTTTATTTAGCCTGCCAACAATCCACAAGGTAATCCGTAACAGTGAAGGATTTCTGATTATCGGCTCCGAGGAAGCAAGCAATGAACTTCCGGTTGTTGCAAACAGATTGAACTACCGATTTGACACCAGAGGATTCATAAGACAGAGAAAAAACCTTTACCTGTTCAATGAAAAATTGACAAAAATTGTTTCAGGGGATTTCGATGTGGTTGATGTCATATCTAACAATAACAGGGTAGTTGCCATGATATCATACATGAACGAAGATGAGGGTCGGACACACATTTATGATGTTGACCTCAGTGATGGTCATCTGAACAAAATAAATGATGATCAGATATCAAGCATGACTTTTGATGGCAATGGAAATGTCATATACATAGGTCATAGTGAGGGAAGAACTCCATGGGCAACAAAATATTTGTATTTACCAGATCATGAACCCTTATTACTAGGAAAACACACCGGAAATGGTTCATCCATATCGGATCACTTCCAGGGGACAGATGAAAGTATAATATTTGAAAATGGAACCATTTACGCACCTGGTGAAACTGGAGGAACATCTTCCATTTACTCTGTTGAAAATTCATCCGTAAGAGAGATCGTAAAGGGAAAGTTTGTGGTTCAGTGTTTTGACATTAAGGATAAGAGAATTGCATATATCTATAGCTCACAGAAAAAACCATCAATCCTTGTATTCGATGGAAAGGAGTATGATTCTAGCAGTAAGATGTCAGGAGAAGCTGCTGAAGAAATGAAGGTTGGTGAGGTTGAAGGATGGTGCATGATAGCAGGCAAAAATAGCCCAAACCTTGTTTTCGTTCATGGTGGTCCCCATGATGCATATGGAGAATCATACATGATCGAATTTCAGTATTTTCTAAGAAATGGATATAATGTCCTGTTCTGCAATCCCAGGGGAAGCTCGAGCTATGGTTCAGAATTTGCTGCAGCCTGTGTTGGAGACTGGGGAAATGGACCTGCAGAAGACATCTTCAACTTTATAGATGCAGCGAAAAAGAAATATGAACTAACAGGGCAGTTTGGCATAACCGGTGGTTCTTATGGTGGATATATGACAAACTGGATGATAACTCACTCGGACTTTTTAAAAGTAGGTATAAGTGAAAGATGTGTTTCAAACCTGATGAGCATGTGTGGAACAAGCGACATCGGCTTCTGGTTCAATGCGATGTATATGAAGGTAGAAGATCCATGGGGTCCTGACTCAATGAAAAAGTTGCTTGAAAATTCACCCATTTCATATATAAAAAAGGCAAAGACTCCCACAATGTTTATACATGGAGAAAATGATTATCGCTGTCCCATTGAGCAATCAGAGCAGATGTTTGTTGGATTGAAAATGAATGGTGTGGACACAGAATTGATCAGATATCAGGGGGACAGTCATGAACATGCCAGAAGTGGAAAGCCTGAAAACATGATTGACAGATTGCAAAGAAAAAAGGAGTGGTTTGACAGATATCTCCAGAATTACTGATTAGTTTTACCACTACCAATTTTGGATAGTACTTCCTTTGCAATTTTTACATGATTTGTTGCGTTCATTTGTGAATTATAAATATTTTCTATCTTTCCATCAACTATAACAAAGGATATTCTTGGTGGAATGAACCTGCCCTTAGCTCCATATATTTCTCTTATTTTCTGACCAGGATCACTGATTAGCATGAAAGGCAATTTCCTGTGTTCCTTAAACTTTTTATGGGACTCTGGAGAATCAGAACTTATGCCTATGACCTTAGCATTCATTTTCTCGAATTCGTCCCATTCGTCTCTGAAGGCACATGCTTCCGCCGTGCATCCTGGGGTTTCATCCTTTGGATAGAAATATAATACTACATTCCCACTTCCTGCAACTTCTGAGAATCTCACTTTCTCACCACTATCTGTTGTTCCCTCAAAATCAGGAGCTTTATCACCCACACTTAATGTCATAACAAAGCATATTCTATGTTTATTAAAACATATTGTCAAATAATATTGTACATCCAGTTTCTGGAAACCTATAAGTAAATCTCCCCCATACTAAAATGCAGATGTCATTTTCATTGAATAAAAGAAGCAGTATAAAAATAATAACTGTCATGTGGTTATGTTACTTTATTGCATTTGCTCCAGCAGCTCTCCTACTGTTTAACAGATCAGTTAATTCATCCTTATTGGATGGTGGCATAATAGCAACCATAATGACTGGAGTCATTTTCGGCTTTATTTATATGTTCAATAACTACTATATAAGAAAATTAAAAAATTGAAATAAATTTAGAAAATATTGATTTGGTTATGATACCGGGTGGCCTTTTCTTGGATCGGTATTCTTCCCTCTAGAGGTCACATTGTTGATAGATTTTTTGGCATTAAGAATATCCTCTACAAATATGTCAACCATATCAGCAGTAAAGTTTTCTCTTACCACTACCCTCATTATGGTTGTATCCTGTGCATTTGGTGGAAGGGAATAGGCAGGGACGATCCATCCCCTTTCCCTTATTCTGTATGAGAGATCAAAGGCCTTCGAACTTTCCATATTTTTAAGCTTAAAGGTAACAACAGGAATATGTTTCGCTCCATTTATGACCTCAAATTCACCACTTTCTGATAGTTTTTCTGCCAGGTAATTAGCGTTATTCATCATCTTTTTTACGATTTCACCATAACCTTCCTTTCCAAGTCTCAGGATGTTATAGTACTGGGCAATTACCATTGAGCTTCCCTCTGAGAAATTAAGTGTATAGGTTGGCATCTCATCTCCAAGGTAATTTACATAAAATTTTAGTTCCTCAGGAAGCAGGTGTTCGTTTCTGAAAATGAGCCACCCAAGTCCTGGGTACACAAGACCGAATTTGTGACCTGAAGTATTAATGGATTTAACCTGTTCAAGTCGGAAATCCCATTTAAAATCTGGTTCATAAAAAGGTGTTATAAATCCTGCACTTGCAGCATCCACATGCATTGGTATATCCAGTCCTTTAGTCTTTTTCAGATCAACCAGCATCTGATTTATTTCAAACACGGGATCAAATTCTCCTGTAAAGGTGGTGCCCAGGACAACCCCGACAGCAATTGTATTTTCATCAACCATTTTCTTAACATCATCTGGTTTTATGGTGAAATGATCTTTAGCAATTGGAACTATTCGTGGTTCAACATCAAAATACCTTGCGAACTTGTCCCATGAAACGTGGGTATCACCACCAAACACTATGTTGGGCTTATCTACCGGTTTATTCTCCTTTAATCTTTTCTGCCTCCAGTTCCATTTGTGGGCAAGCAACCCAAGCATAATTGCCTCTGAAGATCCTATGGTTGAAGTCCCAATAAAATCATCCTTGTCTGGAACATTATACATATTTGCCATTATGTTAACAATTCTTTCTTCTATTTCCTTTACCTGTGGATATTCAAAGTGATCGATGAAGTTCTTGTGCAGGTTTTCCATTATTAGCTGATCAGCTTCTGGTTCCATCCATGTGGTAACAAAGGTTGCAAGGTTGAGATCAGGATTTCCATCAAGATTCAGTTCATCATGAATCAACTGATAAGCTGCCCTTGGCTCCATTTTACCCTCCGGAAATTCATATTTTGGAACATCATTATCAAGAAATCTGTTGTGCCCCTTCCCATATCTCATCTTATTTTCTCCCTTTTTCTGATTTACGACTCTCTTAGATACCATTTCTTCACTCTTTTTTATACATGTAATATATGAATCATTTTACTTAATAATTCGCCTTTATTATAAAAAATAGAGATCTGGGACTTGACGAAACAACATTAGCAAAAAAATGACAGATTGATTATTGTCTAAACGCAGATTAAAAATATAAGAGATACAGAGTTCACTTCATATAAAAATTCCCTAATATGCACTTTAAAAATAACTCTCTATTTAACGTCCTTAAGGTTCACTTAATTCTATTTTCAACTTTTTCGTAAAGTGTTTCCATTGTGTTTCTTTTCTCCACGCTTTCAATTTTATCTATTTCGCTTTTTGAAGAATCCAATAGTTTCCTCGCATCTTCCATTCTTCCTGTTTTCGCATAAACTTCCGCGAGAATAAGACTGCTGGAAACATATTCGTATGCCAGAGAACTGTTCTTTTCGTAATTTTTGGTTCTTTTTTCATGATCTTTTTCAAGAACCTTAACCATGTAGGGTGCTATCCTATCGTTTTCAGACTCAAGATTAATCACTTCACTTTTAGACCTGTTCCTTCGAAAAGATAAGAAACCCATTTAAAACAGCTATATAATCAAACATCAAAATATAAATGTTACCAAAGGAACTTAAATAATTAATACGTTTCTAATAAGTTTGTCCACTCAATCCATTTTAATATCTGGCATTTCTGCATCTTCTATATTTGATCTCAGGTCCCTTAATAACCTAACTGTGGAACTTACAGTTTCATCATCCATATGCTTGATACAGTTGGCAATATACTCCAGGTGAACTTTTTTTGCCCTTTCAAAAACATTCCTTCCCTCTTTCGTTATATTTAGTTCTATAACTCTCCTGTCGTCCTTGCTTCTTGTCCTTTCTACAAGATTTCGTTTCTCCATGGAATCGATAAGACCAGTTATCCACCCCTGTGTAACCATGATATTGTTGGCCATCTGGACCATGGGCATGCTTCCCTCTTCGGTCAAGTATCTAAGTATTGAATATTCTGTGCTTCCAAGATTTATTCTTTCAAGATTCTTTTCCACGCCTTTTTTCCATACCTTCCAGGTTTCAACCATGGCTCTCCACACTTCTATTGGTTCTCTTTTTTCACTCATTTTTTGATACCTCTTTTCCTTTTATTTCTCCCTTGCTAATTTCTCGACTCAGTTTGCTGGCATCTTCACCATCTGGATCATTATGGGTCTGACCACCTGGGTGGTAATATTTCTTTCCCCTTAATAAAGATAAAATAGCTGCAGTCGCTGAAAGAATTGCGCCTATGTAGAATGAGTCTCTGAGAGAGTTCATCACTGCTGGGGCTAAAGCCAGAGGAAACCATGTGTTACTTTCTAATGTCGCAATTGTAGCGCTGCTCAAATTCAATGAACTCAGATAGGATGAAGGGATCTGGCTTAAAATTGTCTGCATAGGATTATAACCCAGAAATGCAGAAAAAATAGCTGAAGTTGGTGGTATTTTATCCAAATATGTGGATAAACCAGAAGCATTGGCAGAGGTAAGGGCGATGTTGAAATAGTGGGGTAAATTAGCAGATAGTGCAAGTATGACAATTGTGAAGAAAATACCCATACTGGCAGTCCGGGCAACGTTTCTCACTGTAGCCACCATTCCAGATGAAATTCCTCTGTTTTCTGCAGAAACTGAGTTCATAATAGCTGCAGTGTTAGGTGCAGCAAACATCCCACTTCCAAAACCTAGCATGTAAATTGCAGCTCCAAATGGGAGATACGTGAAGTTGTAGGAAAAGAAGGTGAGGATCACGAATGCAGTTGCAACTATGATCATTCCTATGGTTGCTATACCCCTTGCTCCATACCTGTCAGATAGAGCACCACCAATAGGTCCCATTGTTAGGAATCCAAGGGTCATGGGTATCATGTAAATACCGGCCCAGAACGGAGTTGATGAGTAAGAGAAATTGTGAAGAGGCAACCACACTCCTTGAAGAAGAATTATAAGCATGAACATAAGCCCTCCCCTTCCCAAGGCACTAAGGAAGGACGCAAAATTACCAAAAGCAAATGCCCTTATTCTAAAAAGTGACATCCTGAACATAGGCTGGCTAACTTTGATCTCAACAATTGGAAAAGCAATGAGAAGAATAGATCCAGATACCATCCCTGCTATGACCCATGGATTTGCCCAACCCATTACACTGGTTCCATAGGGGAGAAGACCATAGGTCAGTGCAAGAAGAAATATGGTCAATCCGCTTCCAAAGACAATATTGCCCACATAGTCAATTCTCTGTGTCATATCTCTTATGGAATTATCTTTGAGTTTCAGGAGAGACCATATACTTCCAAAAATACCAACCGGTACGCTAACCAGAAAAACATATCTCCAGTCGAATACAGAGAGTATTCCTCCCAAGATAAGTCCGATAAACGATCCTCCTAGGGCTGCAACCTGATTGAGTCCAAGGGCTTTTCCCCTCTCCTTTACAGGGAAAGCATCCGTGAGAATTGCAGTACTGTTTGCAAATAGGAAGGCGGCGCCTAAACCCTGAACCAGTCGAAACACTACAAGTTCTATGGCGCCTGTATTACCCTTTCCTGGGGTAAGAAACAACAGGATCGATCCAACTGTAAAAATCACAAAACCCCAGTTAAACAATCTTGTTCTTCCATATATATCTGAGAACCTGCCTATGGTCAGGAGTATAACAGCAGTTATAATATTATAGCCCATTATTAGCCATATAAGATAGATAAAAGTTCCTGGGGCAAAAGGGTTTACATCTATTCCTTTCGGACCAAGTATTGCAGGTAATGAAATCAAAATAATTGTACCGTTAATGCTTGCCATGAGCACACCAAGGGTTGTGTTTGAAAGAGCAACCCACTTGTACTTTACCATGATAGTCAATAAGTAAATATTAAAAGATATAAAGTATTTTTGATAATTTGGTTTTTTCTGGTTTACTCCGTTGAAAAATTAAAAAACGTTGTATAGGGTCCATACTTTCAGGGCTTATGGTTACAGTTAGCCAAAAAGTGAAAATAACAGCATTCGGTGGTAGCTTCAGGAAAGATTCCTATAACATGAAACTTTTAAAGGAATGCCAGAGATTAATGCCAGAGGGTTCTGAATTAGAAATTGTCAGTATTAAGGATATTCCCCTGTATAATCAGGATCTAGATGAAAATCAGCCAGAACCTGTCAGAATATTTAGAAACCAGATTAAAAATGCAGATGGTTTCCTCATTGCAACACCTGAATATGACTTTTCCATTCCAGGGTTCTTAAAGAATACACTTGACTATATCTCAAGACCTCCAATGGAAAATCCCTTCACAGGAAAGATAGGAGCAATCATGAGTGCATCCCCAAGCATGCTTGGAGGATCAAGGGCGCAATACCACTTAAGACAGGTAATGGGATTTATGGATGCTAGGGTCATAAACAGGCCAGAGGTATTCATTAGCTTCGCGCATACAAAATTTGATGAAAATGGGCATCTGAATGATGAAATGGCCATAGATTTGATAAAAAAACTTCTGAACAGACTCGTTGATGAGATAAGGAAGGAAAAGTATACCAATAATTGAGATCGGTACTTCTCACAGATCTATCTTTTCAATTGAGTTCTGATCAAAGGCCATATAATCTTTTATGGGAATGAAATCAAGTGAAGGCTTGATATATCTCCACACTGCATCTTTCTTCTCCTTTCCATTTATATTAAGAGAATAATAATCTGCAGTTCCTTTGTAAGGACACGTTGATTTTGTAGGAGATTCCTTAAAATACTTGAGTTTTGCATCTCTTACCGGTATGTATACTGTATCTCCATGCCCCTGTTCACTCAGTATCAAAGCGTCATCAGTTTCTACAATTACCACTCCTTCAGATAATATCTTGATATGCTTATCAATGGTTTTGACCGTTATTTTATGATTATTCTTATTATAATCAATTACTGTTCTTTCCATACTGGCATATGCATAACATTTAAAATAAATTTTTTCCTGTTAGATTCAAAGTAAGGAAATGAGTAATGCTCCCGTGACAGAAAGAATAATACCGGACAGTTTTAGCGTGGTCATTCTATCTCTGAAATAAAGAAAACCAATAATCGCAAGAGTGGCAGGAATCATTGCAACAATTGCCCCTGATATGATAAACACTCCAAGCTGAATAGAATATGAATAAAACACGTTACCAAGCCCATCAAGAATACCTGCCATCAGTCCAATATAAACAGATGACCTTTTCACTGGAAGCTTCTGTGGTGGGTGACTGAGGATCAAACTCATAATTAAAACAAAAATAAAGCCAATTAAACGACCCATAAATAGGGGAAGAGCACTGTAATGTACTAAAAGTATGGATTCTGAAAGAGGTAGATAGTATATTCCCCATGAAACATTTGCTATTCCCGCTATGATAAGAAATTTTCTTTTAGCAGGAGCATTCTGAACTGTTACAAGTATCGCTCCAAGAATTATTAGTAAAATACCTGCATATTCAAAATAATTTACCACTTCCTGCAGGAAAAAAATCCCTATAAAGATAACAATGATCTGCTGAACATTAAGCGTCACACCAGTACTTGACAGAGATTCAACCCCAAGGCCTCTATAAAAAAGCAGGTAACCTGTTCCCAGAAACAGACCAGAAAATATGCCCAGTATGATAACATCCGGACTAAAAAGCCATCCTCCATCAAGAAAAACAAAGACAAGGATTGGCAGTAATCCCATTCCCACTACAATAACAGATATTCTATCTGCTCCAAGATCAATAAGACCCTTCTTAATTAGTGAATTCGATCCGGTCCAGAACAGAAGAACAAGAAATGGCAGAGAAAAAATAAGAAGATTCATCTAACCCTTACACCAGTTTCTGGGGAAGGACGAGGATGGTTAAAAGGTTATACTGTAATTACATATTGAAGTATAAATTGAAAGAGGAAACTGATTGTATGACAGCTAAATTATATTCTTGGAATGTCAACGGACTGAGAGCCTCAATGGATCATGGATTAATCGATTTCATAGAGTCTGTGAAACCTGACGTTCTCTGTATGCAGGAAACAAAGATTACAGGTAATTCCCTTCCGGTGGAATTACTTTCGGCAGGCTATAAATTGTATATGAATGAAGCGGAAAAAAAGGGATACAGTGGTACCATTACATTAACGAAAGTGGAGCCATTAAATGTGACGAAAGGTATGGGAAGCAATGTATATGATAAGGAAGGGCGGCTGCTTACACTGGAATTCAGAGACTTCTTCCTTGTAAATTCATATTTTCCAAATTCACGAAGGAATCTTGAAAGGCTTCAGTATAAACTGGATTTTAACAAGGAATTTCAGAGGTGGATAAAAAATCTGGAAACAAGAAAACCTGTCATAATATGTGGGGATTTTAACGTTGCACACAGTGAGATAGATATAGCAAGGCCAAAGGAAAACCAGAAAAATGCAGGATTCACAATTGAAGAAAGAACATGGATGGACAATTTTCTGGACGATGGTTTCGTTGACAGTTTCAGGGCACTTCACCAGACGGAGGTAAAATACTCATGGTGGTCCTATATGGGAAGAGCGAGGGAAAAGAATATAGGGTGGAGAATAGATTATTTCATTCTTTCTGCAGCTCTGAAAGAAAAGATCATTTCAGCAGACATCATGGATAATATGAAAGGTTCTGATCACGCACCAATATCACTCTTCATGGATTCAAATCTCTAACATAAGGGGAATGGTCACAAATCCGATCTGGTAGTGTAAGTGGATTTAACCCTCTCTTTGTCAGTTAGATAGCCTAACTTAATTATTTCATTATTTATCAACATAGACTACGTCATAAAGAGTGACTCTAGCGGACTTCCAATTTAGAGTCTTTAAAGTCTTCGAGAGTAACTTTAGTAAGTCTTAAGTCCAGTGTTTCAGCGTCGCTTTCTCCAAGTCTATATGGCATTTTTCTCTCTATCATATAAAGTAATTTCCCATTAGATTTATTATTCGTTTCCGTTTCAACCTTTGACTTAAGATATTGATTGTAACCATACTCCATTACTTCAATTCTACTTCTTCCTCTTGCATATACTGACACTCTGTTTACACCTTCTTTCTCTCTTCTAAGCAGTTCTTCATTCAAATCATATTTCAGAAAATCCTGATCAAGAAAAATAGCCTCAGGGAAGTAGCTTAGCACTTGAGAGATCGCCTCATCATTCCTGTACTGTGAGGAAAATAATAGATCAATTGCAAAACGCTCTAGATACCCAGATCTAGCTAGGTTATACATTTTTCTATTTATCACTTTCTTTCGCCCAGAAAAAGCTGAATCCATGATCTGCTTTGCCTCAATAAATTTATCACCGTCTTCAGCATTTATTATTCTGTAAGCCATCTTGATGGAACTGATCTTGTCCATTTTCCATCCTGCCTCAGTGAATTTTTTAATATGATTTTTTTGAATCTCTGTGAGAGGCGATGATGAACGATTCTCGACTCCTTCTACTATACTCTCTTCCAATCCTAAAGCAAGTCCGGAATGAGAGGATATCTGTTCAACAACTTTTGCTAAAATCTCCATTAACTGATCTTTTGAATATTCCGGTGATGTCGGATCAGCCACCATGTTTATGTTAATATTAGTTATATTAATAGGGTGTCTCACATTTCATGAAATGTCACACAGATGTCTAACATTATCTATAAGTTCATAATTTTGGGATATGCGCTCGAAGCATATCCCGTTGATTATGAATATGATAGATAAGATAGTTTCGCCTGATGATCGAAAAAGAAAGTATTCTGATAGACAGATCATGAAGATACTTGTATTACTGAATATGTTCAATATATCATACAGATCATCAAGGGTATTCCTCATCAATCATGAGGAATATCTGAACATGATCGATGTAAAGGAAATACCATCATTTCAGACATTATCATGAAGATCAAGAATGATTGATCTTCATGAAATTAACAGAAAGATCACATATGAATATTCAATGAATGAATCTTCAGCAATGGATTCATTCATGATCCATACATGCAAGTATTCAACAGCAGTAAGAAGAAAGTACTGGAAGAATTATAAGGATCATGAAAGTGGATGGTCAAAAACAACTAAAGGATGGTCCTATGGGAGAAAATGTCATGTATCCATGGATGTTGATTCATGTATCATAAAAGAGTGGATTGTAACCAAAGGAAATATACATGATTCAAGAGTATCACATGATCTGATTGATTCTGTGAGAAATTACATGTATATACTTGCTGATTCAGCCTATGATACATCAGAGATATATGATTACATTTTTGAAAATACTCATTGTCTTCCGGTGATTGATACCAATAAGAGAAGAGGAATCAGATCTGAAAGATTGACCATGAACAGAAATATGGGAATAGATCTTAGAATAGAATATTCTTCTCTGTACTCCTTAAGATGGGAGATAGAAAGAACATTTTCTATTTTAGAGGAAATGTTACACTGTGAAAATATCTGGTATACCATGAATAGATACTATGATCATACTATTGGTTTTAAGATCATTGCCTATAATCTCATGGTCATATCAAATATATTATCTGGAGAAAGGCCAAGGAAGATTAAGAGAATCGTCAGTTGTTGAAATATGAGACACCCTATATATTAATATTACCTGACGATTTATTTTTCCCAAATTTAACGATACTCGTCGGTGTGGCATCCTCTGTCGTTCCCTTTTCATCAGAAAAGTACACCCTTAGCCACTTTGATGCGCTCGCGACTCTTTCTGCCAAAAAGGCAAAGAACGCTTCAAGCGACAAGAAAAAATCCCTCTCACTCAGAAGGGAAAATTATCTCTATTTCCGATATATCGGTTATTACCTTCAGCGATCCAGGAAGTATTGCTTTCACATCACTTACTTTCACGTTTACTTCTGGATCATCAATAGTCTTAACATCTTTTCCATTCAGAACCAGCGTTCCAGCTTTGTTAATTTCAAAACCAAGCCCTTCCAATATCTCTCTTTTGCCGACTCCTTGCACCGTTAACCACACTAAATCATTGCTATTCATTATCTCACTTTTAATCATTAGCGCTACCAATAGCACTCTTTACATTAATGTAATACTTTTGCATATTAAGTCTTATCTACAAACTATACTTCGTTATTCAAATGATATATTTGAAGAAACTTAAGCGCAAACTCTCTATTTTAGATACAATATAAACTTTTAGTGAAGAGTCCTAAGGAAATAATCTATAAACAGAGAAGCTAGTTTTATATGATAAATGTAAAAGAGGAAATAAAATAGCATATAACTTTCATACTATTCAATCAAAAGTGAATAATAAAAAACCCGTTAAAGAGCGGAGTAAGAGCGTGAGAAGGAAAAACATTGTTTTATCTAAAGAATATGTTTTATGTATCATTCAATTCTTTCCGATGTGTTCCACTTTTCTGCAACTGGTTCCCTTGTTAATTCTTCCATTTCATTTCCTATCACTGTATCATTTTTACCAAGTTCACCTATTTGATTCATTCTCTTTAGTGATGGCAGAACCCTGCTTTCGCTGAATGAAATAAGTGAATTATAATCTTTTACGAGAGAATTTATATTCTTTCCAATTTTATTGACACGATCATACATGCCTTCCATTCGCTCGTATATATTGCCTGCTATTTTGACCAGTTCTCCAGAATTTCTCATCATTGAATCCTCCTTCCACGACATCTGAATTACCTTTAGGAGCGCGAAAAACGTAAGGGGAGTTGCAAGAATTATATTATTCATCAATGCATAATCAAGTACTTCTGGATCTGTTCCAATGGCTGCATTAAGCATACTTTCATGGGGCAGGAACATGACGGTGAACTGAAATGATCCAGTCACTTTCTCAAAATACTGTTTAGAATTCAAATTCTTTATCTGTTTTTTCAGGTCATTTGCAAACTCTTTCATGATTTCCTCTTTCTTTTCAGGAACAGTTTCTTCAAAGGATTCTATAAATTTTTTATACGGAGCTTTGGAATCCACAACAACTTCCCTGGATCCCGGTAGATGAATTATCATGTCCGGTCTTTCACCTCCAGTTCCCTGTACCTGCTCTTCAAAGTCTATATGTTCTGTGAGTCCTGCATTCTCCACCACTTTCCTGAGTGTTATTTCTCCCCATCTGCCCCTTGATTGAGAATTTTTAAGCATCTGATTCAGGGCAAGCGTCTCCTGTCTTATTTTTTCTGTTGTTTCACCAATTGTATCAAGAAAATTTCTAATATTCCCATAATCTTCTCGCCTGATGTTTTCTATCTTTTCTACCTGTTCCCTGTAGTGTTCAAGTTCATCTTTAAGGGGAATTACCAGGGAGTCTATTTCTGATCTCTTCTCATCAAATATGATTGCAGTATTATATGAAACACTCTTTAGCAAATTTTCAGTCAATTTAATATTCTGTTCACTGGCCTCTTTCAGTACGTCTACTGAAATTGACTTGATTAAGTCGCGATCCACTGAAACGCCGGACTTTCTTTTTAAATATAAGTAGAAGAGAATAAATGAAATTATGGAACCTGAACCAAATCCAGTGATGAAAACCACCAGCAAATTCATGGTAAGACATGTGTATGACATTTAAATTATTATCTATTCAGCCATATGGTCAAACTTTATTCAATTTTACCAATTCATGATGCTAAATCAAAGACAGGAAATAATGAAATCATTTCTTTAATTATGTCTGTGAAATTCGCCCATACGGAGTTTAAGAGAGTTTCCTTATCACTTGTAGAGTTCTATTCCAGAGGTTCTCCCTTAATATTCATGCTTAACAATATATCAATAATTGATTGAGAACTTAGCGAGAATGAACTGATCCGGCGTCTGCAACACAATTCCTTGTGAAGCACTGTGAGAGTATAAGGTACAGGGGCGTAGCTCATTTTCTCAGTAACTGAGGCGTCTTTAATTTCTCCATACTGGAGATTCAAATGATGAGACTAATAAAACCTAATATAGCAATATCCGGCAAAACAATTAGAATAAGAAAATACTATGATAATTAAAACATAATTAAAAAGAGGACTGTGAAACTTGACACTGAGTCAGGAATTTCGGATCTGCATTTGTAGAAGATTACCAGCGTGAAACTTATCAAATAGGTCAATTGATATAAGGCGAATTTTTACTTCCTCTTACTAACCTTAACTCGGAACAGTTTAGGGAACAGTTTCACTCAACTCAACGCATTTATATAAGATTACTAAACTTCTTCGCCTTATCTGCCCCAATGATCACTCCATCCACAAGGATAAGATATAACTTAGTGCTGTATAAGTAAACCTTTGGGTTTCATCGAGTCTTCGATTTCATCCCTCCTCAGAAATAAATTCACTCCTACTATACACTTATGAATATAAAGGATCTATGACCGTTTTTTACAAAGATGGTTTTTTAGGAGAACTCCATTTGTATCACAGGCATTTTATTATTAGAATCTGGAATATAATGTTGGTAAGGGGAAATAGATATATATATATAGTTTAATGGAGTAAAGTCTTTATGAATAAAAAAGTGATTTTAGGCATTATCATAGCATCTATGTTTATAGCTTCAGTATTTGCAGTAACTGTCGATAGTTCAATGAGTAATGCTAATTCTGGAAAAAACAATATGGTAGATAATTTATACATTTCGAGTTCAATTAGCCATTATATAAAAAATAATCACCTTGAAATGAACAGCTCCGCCTCTCATTCCTCAAACATCAATGGCAATAATGTATCTATACGGATTACTTCCTTTTCTTCACAGTTAAAAACCACTGAAAATTATCTAATAGAGACAACATTTAATGGTATTCAACACTCGGATTTGTTCATTTCTATAAGTTCTGAAAGCAATGCGAGTTGTGTTACTTATACTCTTAAGGTTAATGTTATATATTCTGCATCCGATTTTCATAGTTTTACAAGCACCAGTAAAGTAAGAAAGTCGCTTTTGATTCATAATAGCACTGTGACGAACAAATATTCAGGATCACAAATTAGTGCTGGGAACGTTGTTGATCCTGACATTAGTGCTTCTGCCGGATGGTTCGGATGGGCTGTAAGTTTTACAGGTGCTGATATGAAAGGATTATACTATACTATATATAAGTCAGGTTATACTAGTATTTATGCAGCTATAATTGCGTATATAGTACAAATGGGAATAAGTGGATCTTTGGCTGGTCCAATAGGAATTGTGTCGGGTATAATTGCGGGTGTTATTATATCTATAGGGTTTTACTATTTATACCAGTATGATATGAATCATGGAAATCCTGGGGTATATTTCGCTGCATATTGGTCTACGCCAATGGTATTAGATCTATGGGGTTTAAACCCTGTCCCATGGTATTTTTAGGTGATTAAAATGATATCCAAGCATATGAAATATTTAATTTTTTCCTTAACGGGTTATGTGTCGATCATCATATATGTAATAGTATTTTTTTACGTGGCAAAGTATTTTCAAATTTCAGAATCTAGTTTTGAATATTTCATTTTTAATCAATTTTACCTTGTATTTTTAGCTATTGGTATTTTTTATATGGCATTGGCAATTAATATAAGAAAAACTCAGACACACAAGGATTGCTGAATTTAAACGCGATGCTTCATGGGTCTGAAAGGCCTTTTAACTTAATTTTTCCTCATCGCTATAGTTGTGAGGATTAGATATTGATTATATCCATATCCATGGTCATATTATGATTTAACGAGTGAAATTTAAAAAAAATTAACACTCCTCCCTGTAATATGGTATCGCAGTTAGAAAGGTCGTGAACTAAGGTGTGTTGGAGGGTGGACCACTTACCATTCATTTTATGCTCAATCATTAATTGAGAGAGGAAATTTAGCCTTAAAAGGGGCTTTCTATTTCACTGGCCAACTTGTCAAAGGTGGTAGATTCATACTGGAATCCACGTGGTACTAGAAAAAGACTTTTTCCGGAGTCTAATTTAAAGATACGAATCCAAAATAGGGCATTTTTTACTTTTTATCTTAAATAAAAAAAAATAAACTAAAGTTTTGCAATGTCTATTTAGCATATTCAGGAAATGATCATATTGCTGTAAGCATAGTGTTTGACAATTTCCGTTTTTCTGTTAGAAATAATCTAACTTAACATGTTGGGGTATTACTATTTATTTATACGGCTCATAGAGAGATTATGGAAAGAGAATATTCACCGGACCTATTATTTATTGAATTAACCAAAGCGTGCGATTATACTTGTGTGCACTGCAGGGCCTCTTCCATCAGCGAAGTCAGTCCGGATGAGATGAAAGGTTATGAAATCAGAAGGTTACTTGAAAACCTTTCATCCTCAATGGGGCGAATACCACATATTATCTTTACAGGAGGTAATCCATTGCTTCATCCAGATTTCTCAAGTATACTTATGGACGCAGCAAGACTGAGAATGAGTTATTCCGTGAGTCCATCTGCTGGAGACTTCTTGACTGTGGATCAGATATTCCAGATGGAAGAGTATGGAGTAAGTTCCATATCTCTTTCCCTGGATGGAACCCCATCAACACATGATCACATAAGAAACAGGAAAGGTTCATTCAGGAAAACTGTAGAACTGGCCAACTTAATTAAATCCGAAGGGATCAGGACGCAGATAAATACCACTATAATGGAGAGAAATATAATGGATCTGCCTTTTGTATTTCACACATTAAGGGAACTTGGTATAAACATATGGGAATTGTTCTTTCTTATTAAGACTGGGAGAGGGGTAGGGGAGGAACCTATTTCACCACTGGAAATGGAGGATGTGCTTAAATACCTGTACATGTTAAAAGTGGCAGGTTTTTCAATAAGAACCGTTGAGGCACCAGAAATTAGCAGGATAGAGATTGAGACCATAAGAAAGGGATATATGGAAGGTGGCACATTACTTAATGCACTGGCAACAGAAACTAGAAAGCTCAGTGGTCTTGATATATTCGATCTTGAAATACCGGAACAATACAATCCCCGAAGAAGAATCAAGACTCTCTTTATTTCTTCAACTGGTGATGTTTCAGTTTCAGGATTGTTTAACCTTTCTATAGGCAACGTAAGGGAGCAGAACCTAATAGATATCATAAGAACAAGTCACGTTCTAAAGGAAATTAATGATACAGGGCGTCTTATGGGAAAGTGTGCATCATGCGAATTTAATGGGGTTTGCGGAGGATCACGGGCCAGAGCATATATAGAAACTGGAAATTTTCTAGAATCGGATCCATCATGTGCATATCTACCTCCAAATACCATAAGGGAGATTAGATAAGAAAATAAAATTCAATTCAGTGATTATATTTTTTACCCCTGAAATCAGGCTTATATGCCTCACTGATATGTGGCATAGAATCGCTTGAAACAATCAGGTAACGATACTATAAGTATTTTCAGAAGGAACGGTATTGCCGTTGTAGCTTCAAACCAGTTTATAAGAGTATTTGCCAGATCTCAAATGTGGATTTTTCTACCGCTCTATCTTCTGGAGATCAGGCATGTACCCTATATCATAATCGGTCTTGTTGTATTTTTAATGGCTATATCTTCACTGCCTTTAACACTGGTTGCAGGTGGTCTCATCGATAAAAGAGGTGCAAGATCTGTAATTATCATATCAAACATATTCCTTGGTCTTCTCCTTCTTTCCCTAACTTTACTGATCTTTGAAAACAGCAACCTCTATCTAATTTATCTGGTACTGATTCTGAGCGAGCCACTTATGAATATAATAGGAGCCGCAGATAATGTAATAGTTTCAGATAATTCGTCAGTATCGGAAAGAAATTCTGCGTTCAGCATCGTGAGAATCCTTCAGAACTTAGGTTTTTCACTGGGTCCAGCCATTGGAGGATTTATTGCAGGCATAGGTTATGGCTATATATTTCTCCTTACCACAGTTTTCTCATTCTCAGAACTGTTTATTTATGCAAAGTTCCTGAAAAAGCAGCAGAAAAAAGTGGAGAGTGAAAAGGACGATTCGGTTAACATGAAGCCAGATATCTTCAAGGCTTTCAAGGATAGGCCATTTTTCATTGTTGCAATTCTTATTTCATTGTTTTACCTGATTCTGGGTCAGTGGGGAACAACACTCACTTTCTTCTGGAAGGGTTTTGATAACATGTCTGATTTTGATATAGGATTACTCTATTCTGTTAATGGGGTTGTCGTCACTCTTGGACAGCTTCCGGTAAACAGGCTTCTTAGTAAGATGGAAGACATCACAAGGATCAATCTTGGTTATATTGTGTATCTATTCTCTTTTTCCCTTTTGCCATTCTTCAGGGGATTCATTTTCCTTGTTATTGACACCATTTTAATAACCATGGGTGAAAACATCGTCTCTCCATCAATCAACACTGTCATAAGCAGGATAGCACCGGTTAATAAGAGAGGACAGTATTTCACATCATTCCAGGTGCTTACCGGAATGGTTACACCAATTGCACCTGTACTTGGAACATTCTTTCTCACAGTATTCTCAGCAGATCTTGGGTTGATATGGTATCCCTTTACGATAATAGGGACCATATTTTTCCTTTCATTCATCCCACTGTGGAAGAAAGTCAACATGAGGGAGCACAATAATTAATTGGGCTTTTCCAAAAAACCATCCTTTTTCCGTTGTTTCGATTGAATGGCTGTTGACTTGTATGTGATTAAAACAAATTCCCATTCTTCTGTTGATTAAATTAATATTTACACCATTATTTTTCCTAAATTTGCATAGCTTACGCAATCCCGTCAAGAAATTTTGCCCTTACAATGTTATATAACACATGGTGGTGAAGTATGTTTTCATTCTTAACAAAAGACTTAAATAAGACATTTATTATTCAATGCCATTGTCTATTAATATACAGCACATATCAAGGGCATTTGGAAAGAAAGATGTTCTCAGGGATGTTTCCATTGAAATATCCCCGGGAGAGATTGTAGGATTTGCCGGTTTGAATGGTGCCGGTAAGACCACTACAATGAAGATTGCATGTGGAGTGCTGCACCCATCCAAGGGCGATGTACTGATCAATGATACTTCCATAATAAAGAAAAAGATTGAAATCGCATCTGAGATCTCATGGGTTCCAGAATTCCCCATGCTGGATGCCATGGAGAAACCCAAAGATATTTTTCATGAACTGGGCAACTATCTTTCCTACACCGGAAAAGAAACGAGGGATCGTTTTGAGGAATGCATGGCAAAGGTATCCATGACGGAAAATATCAATAAGAGAATAGGAAGTATGTCAAACGGAATGAAGAAGAGGATACACATCGCCATTGGCATGTTTCAGAATTCTGAAAACTATCTCATGGATGAAACATTCAACGGACTGGATCCGAACGGTATAGAATTTCTCAGAAACCATATACTCAATCTGAAGAAGCAGGGAAAAGCCATACTTCTGTCAACACACATCCTCAGTGAGATAAAGGGAATATGTGACAGAATCGTTATTATCAATGATGGAAAGATTGTGAAAGATGTAAAGGTATCATCCCTTGATACTGAGGGCATTATCAGGATAAGGGTGCAGTCACTGGATCAGGGAAGAATGAAGGATTTGGATAAACAATTAGAGGAATATGGTGAGGTAAGAATAGAACCACTTGCAGTGGAAAAACAGTATGAGGTGGTTATCAGAAAACCAACCTTAGGTCTTGGAAAGTCATACAAGATAGCAGACAGGCTTGACAATATGGGCCTGAATATCATATCTGTAAAGGAGGAAAGTGAGGATATTGAGGAATTCTTCAGGAAAGCGATCAGGGAATAAAACATACAGAATCATAGGAAACAGCTTTGCAAAGAAGTCCTTTGCCCTCATAGTGGTTTTGTTCATTGTGACAGGTTCACTGCTGGCATTCGCAGATTCTCCCATAGAAAATAATAGTATTGGTACATCTAGACTGCTTGATTCAACATTAGTATACCGTAACGGTACATATTATGTAACTGTGCAGTACTACCACGCAACCTGTGGAAGACCTTTCTCAGGCGCCAACGTTACGGTTACATTTTCGCCTGCTAAGCCCTCCAATGGATATATAAGTGGTAATAAAACACACTATGTGAACATAACATTGAACCAGACAGGTATGGGAACTGGATCATTCAAATCAGATAAGATGTGGTGCTGTCGTATATCAGAGTCTCACTGTGGAGCTAGTGTATTTCCAACAAACTCCCCCAATTACAGTTATATGTCCTATTCGACAGTGTACGACAAAGGACTTGCATATAAGGGGTATCTTGAACTTGTATATGCATCAAGCAATTTCACCAAGGCCCCCATGAGGCAGTACAGACTCCTCGAATCGGATGGTGCTACCATCAATCTTGGTTGTCTGGGCAATTTCTATCACAAGGTCATAAAACTGTCATATCCTCCCACAACAAAGAACATTTATGGTGTCCTGGAAGATAAGGTAAACGGATCATGGACGTCTTCCAATCTTGTGACCAATGATGATAGTACTATATTTTTAGTTATGAAACAGAACGAATCTGCATCCGATGCAAATTATAAGGTTCTTCTGTATTCTGTGCCTTCTGTTTCTTCTCTAACATCGGGTGTATTCTATGAATATATACATTCCTTATCCATATTCTTCCTGATATTTGTAATTATACTGTCCATATTCACATTTGGTATTCCAGTGTCATCGGGACAGGCAGAATTCTATCTCTCAATGCCATACAACAAGAGACAGTACTTTACGGGAAAATACCTGACTGCCATAATAGCTTTGCTTGCAACAACGATGATCACATTGCTGGTATCATATGAATCTGTGGAGTTTCTTGATGGAACCTTTCCACCATTGAATTACATGTTGCGTTTATTCATATTGTTCGAAATGCTCGGTTTAATGGGCATATCATTCACATTCATGTTTGCATCAAAGACGACAAGCCTCACAAAAATTATAGCGTATCCACTAGTTTCCGTAATGTTCCTCTATTATGTCCTTGGAAAACTAATATCTACAGTGTCCGGTCTTATGGGAATTGAGAGTGCACTGACAATTAAAGAAATATCCCTAGTTGATCCATTCAGCGCCTACACTATCTATGTGAATTCAAAATTTCCCAGCCTGGGAGGGGCAGTATGTGCCTTCAGGCTGCCATTTCCTGAAACTGTTTACCTTATACTGCCTTGGGTCATAATTCCTCTGATCATAGGATTAATACTGTGGCACAGGAAGTTCTGAATTCCAGATTCCTTACCTTTCAATATTATATTTTCGAAGTACAACAATTTCAGGAATGATTCTCCTATAATTTCAGAAGGCCGAAATATCCCATTTAGGTTCTAGTCAAAATGCGCATGAATTCCATATAAATATCCTGCCCATAAATATTGAATTTAACAGAACTCTTTCAAGAACTCAAAGTATTATATCCATTTCTTGCTGAAACGATTCTTTATGAACATGAAATATACCATTGCATCAAGAACTGTGCTAACGAAATGTGCGTTTGTTTCCCAGAGTCTATTTATGTTATCAGGCTTAGTGAGGTCCTTTCTTCGCGTGCAATTCTCATGTCTTACTTATGGCAAAGCAATGTTATTTCTCCTATGACCCCCCGGGCAGTCTTTATGTTCTCATGAATTTCGGAATTTCTCAGGAGCGTTCATATTCTACTGTAACAATTGATTGTTCAATATTCTGATAACTTGATGATTACGGCTTCAATGTTCTCTGAAATCCTTAATTTTTTTGTTTCATTACGGAGATCCCCATAGGAAGGAAGATCAGCGCTATAATTCCAAGGATTACCCAAGAAAGATCTGCATTCACAGAGAATAAGTAACCGAACAGGAATGTTATAGCGGACCCTGTTGCGATTTGAAGGGCATTCATTATTGATATGCCAAGGGCTACAAACTGTTTTTCTGTTTCTAATTTCACTACGTATGAGTATTCAAGTGAAAATATGATAACACTAATGCTTCCACCAAGTATGGCGGTCAAAAAGAGATAATACGAAAGTCCAAAGAACTGGAGTGCCAGAACAGCCGAAATGAATATAACTAGTGATGGCAGTATAACTGATGCCTTTTTACTTGAAAAATATGCAAATAAGATCATTCCAAGAAGACCGGCAAATAGGGACAGTGAACCAATGAATCCTGATATTGGACCACTGAAACCCAGTTTTTCAGCGAAGGGTTGCAGGTACTCCTCGAAAGTGAAATTTAAACCCCAGTAACCGGCCAGAGACATTGAGAGAAGCAATAAAGGGCGTGATGTGAGTCTTTTATACACATTTTTACCGAATTCATTCCTCTTCGAACTCTTTGCACTCAGGTCTGGAATAAGGATAAATGAGACAATTGTGAGAACCAGTGTTACTACCCCTCCAGCAGCCAGGAGGTTCTGCCATGAGGTAAACTGTAGAAGATACGCAAATCCAACAACACCGAATCCACCTCCCACAGAAAAAGCGGTGTTAAATGCTGCAATATTTCTGCTTACATTTCTTTCATCTATATCATTAAGAACTGCGATTCCCGATGAAAAAAAGAATGCCGATCCAAGACCAACAACGAATCTTGTTACAAGGAAAACGGTGAAGTCCGGAGAAATAAGTGATGTGGTGGCGGCTACAGACATTATAGCCATTCCCGTTAGTGCAGTGTTTTTTGATCCAATTTTAGACGCTACTAGACCTGATGGAATCTGGAAAAGTCCAGTTCCTATAAGAAATGCAGAAAGAATGAGACCGGAAAGTGCTGAATTTACCCTATAGGTTGAGGTTATATTGAATAACATTGGTGATACATTGTACCAGTTCATGGAGTAAAGAGCCCTGAGGCATAGCAGGAGGACAATACTGTTCTTTCCGCTTAACTTATACAGTTTTAAATCACCTCTATTTAAGTCCAAGCTTCTCCTGAACCTTCTTGATGCCTGTTCCATACTGGGCCGCTTTCTTTCCCCTGTTGAATATAGATTCAGGAAGTCCTGACATCCTCCCTGCTTCTCTTATTATCAATTTATTATTCAGGTCATTAAGATGAACCTTTCTGTCCAAGGTGCTGAAATATTCTGGAATCCCGTTTTCCAGATAGGGAGTTATTAGTTTCTTGCCAAAATATTCAGCAATTTTTCTCTCTCTGGGGAGTGTTATTTTGTATAACTTATCCAGGCTGTTTATATTACTTTCTTCCCTTCCATCTGAAAATTTTCTGTAACCATAAAAAATCTCATCGGCTCCCTGTCCCGTAACAAGTGCCTCCTCACTTATTCTTGAGAGAATGATGGTCAGAACGGTCTCAAAACCAAGATCCAGGAAAGAAATACCCGGATCAACACTCTTCACTATTCTGGTGCATTCTATTACATCACTATTTTCAACATATATTTTTGTAAGGTTTGCTCTTAATGATATGCATAGTTCTTCAGCGTATACGAAGTCCTGTGATCCCTTAACACCTACACAGTAGGCATGTTTTCCATTACCTAGAACTGAAAAAAGAAGTGAGCTGTCTATCCCGCCAGACAGGGCAAAAGCGGAGTCTCCTATTAATTCATCCTGGTCCTTCAGCATCCCGATTAGACGAGCAGATAAATTTTCTGACCCCATGAAA
>JAKBRR010000068.1 GCA_021845325.1 Thermoplasmata archaeon | reverse complement strand
TGCTGATTCCTGCAGAAGTAAGAATTGCATGAACCCTGTTCTTGATCATTGTTATGCTTTCTCCGAGAGATCTTCTGTACCTTACAAGTGATCTAAGATCATCTGAATATTTCGATGGAAGATACACCTCAGACAGGGCACCAAGTCTGAGTAGTTTTGCAAGCTAGTATGAATACTCCCTGTCATTCTTCTTCTCTGTGTTGAATATGAGAGGGAGTTTAGAAGGATCTGCCATGTGTATGGAGAATCCCATGTTCATCAATTTCCTGGCAACATATTTCCCTGATGTTGACACTTCTAACGATATCTCTGGTTCCGTAGAGAGATATCTCTCCATGAACTCTGTCCATGCAGATTCATTATTCACAATCTCATACTGTTCCTTCACATCTCTATTCTCTTCCATCTCTGTTATGTATACGCTACGTTTATGAACATCCATTCCTATCAGTATTCTGATCACCTCCATGTGATTGGTGATTGTTTAAACTCGGAGCAAACTCGACAGTCTTCTATTCACCCCTGTTTCAATGTAATATGAGGAGACGAAGGGCAGCAAATCTCATGGTACGACCTCGCAGGTCAGACAGTCTATCTGTTGCCTCTCCGACTCTCACGCTAACATCGTCATGTAAACGTGGCCAAAAGAACTTTTTTCATGACATCTCACATTTCAACAAGTGACGACTGCCTTAAACTTCCATGGCCTTTCTCCGGATAATATATTTGATAATGTCTGAAATGACGGTATTCCCATTAGATCGATCGTGTTCAGATATTCCAAATATATTCAGCAATACAAGTATCTTTATGATCTGTCTATTAGAATACTCTTTTTTCTTTCATCGGGCAAAACTATATTGTCTATAATCTCCATAATCAACGGGACATGCTTATTGTGCATATCCCAATATTCCTATTTTGTTAATAATATTCTACATTTGTATAACATATCATGAAAAACGAGACACCCTATGTTTTTTCCAATTAATAAATATGGATCAAAACCTAAATTCGATGCTGCTTTAGGGAATTCAAAATAGGGTCTGAAACGGTGCATTTCATAAATCGGTGTTACGGAACTACAAAATACAAATTTTTTCTAACGCTATTCATAAATCATCTTCAGTAATATATAACAAGAGATATTAACTACAAGATAGATAATTTAAAAAATATCTCTACTACTATCTCATATTTTACGTAACTACTTACTAAACTAAACTTGCCTAATTAAAATCTACAAACATTTAAAGTTAGAATATTTTGGAGAATAATTCAGATGGATTTATCTGAAATTAATAGTTTTTTAACCCAGGATTTCTCAATTATTCCACAAGTTTTAAAATATCTTCATTCTCTTAATCCCAATCCAAAAATATATTCCGAGTACTTGTATAGCTTCGAACCATAATATCTCTGGTCAGGATAGTGTTAAATAGAACATAATCCCAACCCGAAAGGTATTTTCATGATTATATGATAACATTAAATGGGGGTTCCAAGAGAGATTGACGTTGAAGATTATATACTGGAAGTGGAAAGTACCATCGTTAAACCAACAGAAGAGAATGAACCACTCAGGAATGAAAACAAATCCCTTAAGAAGAAATTCCTTCTTTATGAGAGTTTACGCAAACCACCATTAAGGCAAATTATCAGGACGAAGTTTACAAATTCCCCGGGAAGGAGAGGTGCACCCATGGAACATAAAGGTGCAACAATGGTACGGAGAGAACAACGTGAGATCATCAATGCGGCAATGCAGAGAAGCCCCAACTGCAGATCAGAAGTGAAGTCCATTCAAAGAGATTGCCCTGGTACATGTGGTATGGATATCTATCTTCTGAACTATATCATCATGCTAAAATTCAATCTCCACGGTCCAATAAGAAGGGTGCAGGAATTACTGAAGATCAACACCGTTTTATAACTGAGTGCGAAGAGGATCAATGATGCACTGATCAGGGCAGGAGATACCTATAAATCAGAATGCATTGCCATACAGAATCGAATAAGAAGATCAAAATCAGTGGATATTGATGAAACGTGCTTCGATGTTAATTGAAGGAAATTCTGGATGTGAGCATTCAGTTCTGCTGAAAATGATGTTCTCATAACAGTAGTGGATTCAATGGGAAGGGACGTCGTGAAAGAAACCACGGATGATAACTTCTATGTTCCTGTTATCGTTGATGGCTGGAAAGCATACTTATCCCTCACCATAATACAGAGATCATAGGCACATCTCATACGAGAGTTGGATGCATTCACGAACACTGATCATGGGAAAAAACTTTCAGATGAGATTCGCAGCATGTTCGGAGAATTGAGGGAATCCCTGAAATTAGACCACGTGAATGAGCGTAAATCCATGAAAAATTTGTTTGACAAAAGAATGTAAGATATGGTACGGCGTTATAATTTGTGTAAGGAACAACATAAACCCGTTGAGTACTTAAGAAACGGTATCGGATCGAGATTCTTTTGGCCCTTATATCCGGGAATGGAACCAACAAACACTCTTTCTGAACAGGCTATCAGGGAATATGTTGTCAAAGGGAAGATCATCGCCACCTTCATGTTTGGGTCCGGATCAGAGGATTACCAGTATATTACATCTCTTCTGTCGACATGGAGGTTGAAAGGCTTGAGCATGTTCGTTGTGATGGATAAAATATTGTTGAAATAACTGTGCTGATTCAGCTAGTCTTACAAATACAAAGAATTTAATTAAATTTCCTAATATTAGTATCTATTAAGATGCTATGCAAACTCTGAAAATTGTCCAATAGGAAAACTAATATGTCTTTCATAATTGTCTAATTAATGATTGTTAAAGTTCTCCAAATTTGTTATTTAAATCCTTTCGAAAACTATGGAGGCGTCGAAAAGTATGTATTAGAGTTGTCTGAATCTTTAAGTATTCAGTATGGGGTTGCTGTTGATTTTCTGTGTGCAGGTAACAATTTTACGATTTCCAAAGTTAGTACAGGAAAAGTAATAACGCTCCAAGTTCCACTTTTTGGAAAAAAAAGATTATTCTTTATTTCAAAATACCTTTATGCAATATATGTTAGAAAGTACCTTAACGAACACTACGGTGAGTATAGTGCTTTGCATTTTCATGGAGACAACGGTTTCATAGGTAAAAAGTTTAGGGAAAAAACAGTTCTCACATTGCATGGTATAGCTAGGTCTTCCGAATCAATTTCCAAAATGATTTCATCTTACCTACCTACGAGGATTGAAAAGAACAACGTGAAAATGGCGAGTATTACTTTTTCTATTTCTACACTTGCAAAGGAATTCTTTGAAGAATACAGCGGTAAGAAAGAGATTAAGTTGATTAAACAATCAATTGATATATCTAAATACGGAATTCGTAATGAGACAAAGAAAAAAGAAGCCCGCATTAAACTTAAAATTGAAGATAATATGATTGTCGGAGTGATTACTGGAAGAGATGTGAAAAGGAAAGGACTTGATTTGGCAATTAGCGCGATCGAATCGATTAAGCAAACTAAGATAGCTCTCTTTGCTATTGGTTTTCCTAAATTGGAAGGTGTATCAAAGAATGTTAATTTTACTGGAGATGTTAGTGAAGATATAAAAATGTTATATTTAATTTCTTCCGATTTCTTTATATTTCCTTCAAAAAAAGAAGGGTTCCCTATTTCCGTCTTGGAGGCTGCGACTATAGGCCTTCCAATCATAGTTTCAAAAGAATCAAGTGTTTCTGAACTTGAGAGTCTAGTGCCATTTTATAGGGAAATAGATTCTTCGAATTCTATCGATTATAGGAATGCGATATTAGAATTAATTAATTTAACTCAGACGTCAGATTTTAGTAAATTTAAGAGGAATAATTCAGCAATCAATCAATATTCAGTTTTAAATATCACATCACAATACATGGATGCATATAAAAAGCTAATTTAAATGGATCTCCTCTACTCTTTTGGGGTAAATTATAAACTCCCAATGAATTACATTATGTGAATTCAGAGGAACTGTTCAGGAAGCTTCTAGGTTTAGAGGAACCGTGGATCATAAAGGAGATCAAGTTAGATCATCAAGAAAAGAGAGTTGATATTTTCATAGACTTCCCAAGGGGATCAAGATTCCCATGCCCAGTCTGTGGTACTCCTTTTGGTGTTCATGAAACAGAGGAACGCATATGGAGGCACCTTAACATATTCCAGTATCCCACATATGTCCATGCAAGAGAACCCAGGATAAAATGCAATGAGCCTGGAAGGAAGACAGTTGATCTTCCATGGGCAAGAAAGGGATCAGGATTCCCATTGCACTTTGAGGCAATGATTGTGGAGATGGGAAGGGAGATGACGGTATCTGCTATTGCCAGAATGGTGGGAATCAATGAGGATTCTGTATGGAGGATCCTGAAGCATTATGTGGATGAGGCCAGGAAGGATGTGGATCTTTCCGATCTGAAGGTGCTTGGAATAGATGAATTCTCAGTTGAGAAAGATCATGTCTATGTCACTCTTTTTTATGACATAAAGAACAACAGAGTCATACATATAGAAGAAGGTAAAGAAAGCGATGTTTTTGGCAAATTCATAATGAAGCATCCATTCCTTGATCCTTCTGGAATAGAGCACATCACCATGGATATGTATCCATCATACATATCCGAAGCAAAGGAATATTTCCCTTATTCATCCATAGTTTTTGATCACTTCCATGCGATCAAGATGATGAATGATGTCCTTGATAAGATCAGGCGGAAGGAAGCAAGGGAGAATGAGACCAGCAAGCACACCAGGTATGACTGGCTGAAGAATTATTCTGATCTCAGAGAAGGAAAGGGAACGCCTGATGCCTGTGAAATCTTTGGATCTACAGACATCACATGCCTATCATTTCAAGATTGCACTCCAGAGGTTACGGAAAGTAAATGCTTCCATTGCCGAATCATATCTGATGAAATGGATATCATCGGCATCCAGGTCAAGGATGCCCAATATAATCAAGATTGGAAAGACTATAAAGAGGCATCTCAATGGCATTCTTGAAGCCATAAAATCTGGAATAAATTCAGCTGTTATGGAAGGACTGAATAAACAAGATCCGTACTGCATTCAAGCAATCCCATGGCTTCAAGGCACAGAAATACAAAGATATAATCATATATCTGGTGGCGGGAGGATTGAAGTTACCCCAGAATGTTAAAGAGATCCCATGCGGTTCTCTTCCCTTTTGGTGGAATCAACTGCCATATTTATATGCTTCATGACATGGAGCCTGTCAAAGGCGATCTTCCTACCTGCATCAGGAACATGTTCTATGGCGGATGACATGAACGGGTCCCACATATTCATTGAGATTGCAGTAATGAATGAAGGCTGTTCTTTTGAAAGAGTGCTGTAATATTGATCCAGCGATTTCTTCTTCTTGTCATATGAAATGTATTCTACACCACTGTTGATCATGTCATAGACAATTATGATGTATTTGTGGCTTTCCCTGTATGATTTCTCATCAATGCCAATGATTGATGGATTACCGATCTTTCTCTCCATTCCCCTTTTCAATGCTCGCTCAATGATGATCCATTCCTGTTTCCATGATAATTTCATGATGTCAGTGAAATTGTATGTGTCAATGTTCTGAAGCATCCTAAGGGATCTGGTTTCGAATCTTAATGTAAATCTGGATCTGTTCTCTGTCCATGGCATAATCGCATCTATGATGCCATGCTCATTGCAGGATATCCTTGGTGGAAATGCATTAATGAATGTCATGAATTCAATGCTGTCAAGGTCGCTCTATATTCTCTCCCCTAAGTGATCATAAACCATGTATTCTTTCCTGCATACTGAGCAAAAAAGATTTGAACCCTTCTCATGTGCTAAGAATCATATTTTTTTTCTATTCAGATTTCCAAATTAGAAACTTACCTTCTGTATCTTTAAGTAGATTTATAATATTTCTGGCATCCATTCTATGATGTATTCTACAATGATAACTTTTTGTAGCAGGTATAGAGTAAGATTTATAACATAAATTAGCTTACTAACGAAGAATAGTAAATGAACGAGTCGTCCGATTCTCTAATAATTTCTGTAATAATTCCCAGCCACAGGAGAGAATTCTTAGAGGAAGCGATAAATAGTGTTCTAAATCAAAATCTGCCAAGGAAATATTATGAAATCATAGTGGTAAAAGACTACCTTGATGAACATTTGGACAGTTTTTTAAAATCCAATTCAATAATATCGTATTACCTAAATGACGATAAACTGTTTCCCAAAATAAAAATGGCAATTGAGAACAGTAAAGGAGAACTTCTATGTTTTCTTGACGATGATGATGAGTTCCTTAGCTCTAAATTGAGTTATATAAAAGATAGTTTCTCTAATAGACCTGAGATGGTTTATTTGCATAACAATTTTACTCCGGTAGACGAGAAAAACCAAAATGTGAATTTTAAGAATGTAGACTATGATTTTAATTCCTCATGTATGAGTGTAAGAAAGGATATTATTAATTTTGAGAGGATTGAAAATTTAAGTGCTATGATTGACCCTTTTTATTATTTAAGTGCTGTGGAATCTGGAGGAAAAATTTTTATTTCCAATGTGAAACTTACCATTTACCGTGTACATAACAGTGTTACAAATTCAACAAATAGCCAATTCGAAGACATAAAAAAAAGGCGCCTGATGTTTTATGGAAAAGCATCTGAATCCCTGATGATCTTCAAAAGTAAATTTACAGACAAGAAATCTCAAAAAGTGATACGAGCGATGGAGATACAACTAGACATAAATAGATATTTTCTAAACTACCCAACAAGATATTCCATTAATTTAAGAAAGTTCTTAAGAGATGCGCCAAGACCGTTTCAAAAACGATTAATAGTGTGTGCTCAGTTTATGACATCTAAATTTTTTGAGATGCTGGGATTAGATCTGAGAGAGAGGGCTATAAGGAGGCAAATTTCATCCAATTACAAGTTAAATAAGTAAGGAAACTGTTTCCATTCAGTTAATCTATGGTAAATGAAATTAGTTATAAGTTGACCTTTCTTCTTAAAAGTAAAGAGTCTTCAATTTAAACCAATTTCTCAGGATCTTCTATGGCATAGTCCAGGAATCGTCTTTTAACAAATGTGCATGGGGCGAAGACATATAGATTAATATCCATTTAATATGGTGTTTTGGTTTGAATAAATGAAAAAAAATGTTTTCAATTTATGAATTACACAAATAAGAAGTGCAATTCAATCCCATCTTTATCCAAGCAATATGGTAACTTAATAATTAATATGGAGCGAATTGCTATCTGGTAACATTTTGCTCACAGTTAAATATGCTGCCATATAAAACATGTGGAAGTCCTACTTTATTGGTAAAATTAAAATTAATAAAAATGGTTCTCTTCAACTCTCTGGGGGTAATTTATGAGCCTTCATTCATTTACTTTATGTGAAATCAGAAGAACTTTTCAGGAAACTTCTAGGTCTCGAGGATCCATGGATCATTAAGGAAATAAGGTTTGATCACCGGGGAAAGACGGTTGACATCTATATAGATTTCCCAAGGGGATCAAAATTCCCATGTCCTGTATGTGGTATATCCTATGGTGTATATGACGCCAAAGAACGTACATGGAGACATCTTAACATATTCCAGTATCCAACCTATGTACATGCAAAGGAACCGGGAATAAGATTCAGGGAT
>JAKBRR010000067.1 GCA_021845325.1 Thermoplasmata archaeon | reverse complement strand
ACTCATGTTAAAATTCCACGAGAATTTCAATTCATATGCCCAGCTGGGGCTCTCTTTTAGATTGGCCCGCAGAAAAGATTCATTATAGAAATCCCCCGCACGGACATTCATGGGAAGGTTTCCGTAATCAGAGGTAAGGCTGAACTGGCATGCTGTAGAATTTACGGGACAGTAAGTTATGTTATTGTTTGTCAAAAGAGCGCTGTTCACTGTACCTCCATAGTTTGGTTTATATTCATTAATTACAGGAATTGAACTGGTAAAAAGTATAATTATTATAATTATGCCAATTATTGCACTAATTTTCACCTCCGGTCATTACTGTATTAACATTAATTTTACGCAATTTCCTTCCAAAACCCTTTGCAGATATGAATTAATTTTTAATTAAAGGAAAATTAAATTATCCCGCTTCGCTTTGTCTATTTATGACCGGTGAAAATAGAGAACAGATCTCTGAAGTGGTCGAGATGGATAAGTTAAATTTTGACAAGCCAGTGGTTATTGGAGGCTTTGTTGGTCAGACTATGGTAAGCATTATTGCAACCAGTTACATCATATCGCAACTGGGAATGCATCAGGTTGCCCATATGAAATCAAAGTTAATTCCGCCTGTGGCAGTATTTGTAGGGGGAAAGCTTCGGCACCCGTTCAGAGTATACTCCGGATTAAACGGGAAATTAATGGTAATCCAGTGCGAAGTTCCCATTAAAGAGGAAAATCTCTATGATGTTTCTGAGACACTTATCAACTGGATTCAACAGTTCTCACCAAGGGAACTTGTAACACTGGACGGTGTTCCAACGCAGGAACCTCCCGATGAAAGGCACACATACCTGGTAGCAGGATCGGACAGACTGAAGGACCTGGCCAAGAAAGGAATTGCAAGCGCAGAATCAGCCGTCATATTCGGTATTGGCGGTGCACTGCTCAATGAATGTATAATCAAAAAAATGCCGGCTATTTCACTTTTGACTCATGTGTCATCCACACTTCCGGACCCGGACTCTGTTCTCACTCTCATTAAATCGCTGAATGATATATATGATCTGAAAATCCAGACATCACTTCTCGAAAAGACGGTCACCCAGCTTCACGAAGAACTTGAAAAAGTTATGAAGGAGTATAACGAATCACAAAATGCTCCTGCTCCGAAGAAGACCCCTGAGTCCATGTATGGGTGAAAATATTTATTGGAAATGTGGCATAAAGCCACCTGAATAATTAAAATAAACCTGTAATTATGCCATTTTCATTTATATCGATGCCGTTTGATGCTGGCTCCTTTGGAAGGCCGGGCATTGTCATAACACTTCCGAGATATACTACCACAAATTCAGCTCCGGAAGAGAGAGCCACAGATGTTACAGTGATAGAAAAATCTTCAGGCGCATTGAGTTTTAATGGATCATCAGATATGGAATACTGTGTTTTTGCCATGCATATTGGAAGCTTACCGTAACCTAGCTTTTCAATCTTCTTTATATTGCTCTGTGCTGTCCTGGTATAAATTACCTCCTTTGCGCCGTATATTTTTTTGCCTATGTTCTCTATCTTTTCTGTTAGTGTTTGATCCATGGAATAGGTATATTTTACAGAAATTGGATTTTCAGGCATTCTTTTCAGTAACAGGTCAGCCACCTCTTTACCACCTTCTGCACCCTTTTCAAACACCTCTGATAAACCGTAAGCAATGGAATTCTTTTTTAACAAAGTTTCAACCTGATCTATTTCGTTCTCTGTATCATCGGGAAAACGATTCAGGGCAACCACTGGTTCAAAACCAAATTTTCTTATATTTTCCACATGGAACATGAGATTATTGAAGCCTTTCTTAACCGCGTCTACATCTTCCACATCGGATTTATCGTTGCCACCATGAAGTTTCATTGCCCTTATTGTTGCAACAATAACAACTGCACTTATTGGAATGTCTCCCACCCTTGACACTAGATTCATGAACTTTTCTGCACCAAGATCAGAACCAAAACCCGCTTCTGTTAACACTATATCACTGGTGGCCAGGGCCGTCCGAGCCGCAATCAGGCTGGATGTTCCATGAGCAATGTTACCAAATGGCCCGGTGTGAATGAATGCCGGAACGCCACCCTTAGCCTGAACGAGATTGGGTTTCAGGGCATCCACAAGGATCGCTGCCATTGCCCCATGTGCCTTCAGATCTCCTGAATAAACCGGCTTGTTGTCGAATGTATACCCAACAAGAATTCTGGCCAGACGCCTTTTCAAGTCACCATAACTGTCTGATAAACCGACAATTGCCATTATTTCAGATGCGGGTGTGATGACGAAACTATCTCTTGCAAGAATTCCTCCCTCCCCCTGAGTAACCCCCACAATTATATTACGCAAGGATCGGTCGTTCATATCTATTGTCCTTGGAAAGACGATCTTCTCCGGGTTTATTTTCAATTGATTTCCATGAAAAATATGATTGTTTATAAGTGCAGACAAAAGATTGTGCGCTGCAGTTATCGCCGGGAAATCGCCCGTAAAAAGCAAATTAATCCTGTCTGATGGTTCCACAGTAGCCTTTCCCCCTCCTGTTGCTCCCCCCTTAACGCCGAAGCAGGGTCCCATTGATGGTTCACGTATTGAGATGCTTACCTTTTTGCCCATGCTGTGCAACGCCTGAGAAATACCTATGACAGTTGTTGTTTTGCCTTCGCCATATTTTGTTGGAGTCATTGCTGTTACGAGAACAAGTTTTCCCTGAACTTTTTTCGTATTAAGTTTCATAAAATTAATCTTGGCCATATAATCACCATATGGTTCAATTTCATCCCTGGAAATCCCTATTTGTGATGCCACGTTTTCAATTTTCATTAATTTATCAGGTTCCATATAATATCAATATAATAAGTGTTGAAAACGATTTAAAAGTGCTGCTTAAATCATAAGGCTTTAAATGTCAATCTTTATCTATTCCCGTTCATTAAGACAATCATGCAGGAAGATTTAGATAAATATATACGAGGTTTTCTTAAAACAATGCCTTCAGAGGACATGTTTATGGAAGCTATACGGGAAATAATAAAAGACCTTGTCAAGGAATTGATAAGGAGAAAAATTAATGATGATCCTAAGCTCAAAAATGATATAGCCGAAATGATGCAGGAATATTTTGAATCCAAGGTAAAGGAGTATGACTCCATGGCTAAAATGGCTAAAATAACTGCAAAAATAGGATTAATTTCTGCGCCGGATTCAATTAAGGATGAGGCAATGAAAGACATAATGGAAACATTCAAAAAGGAGATACAGGAAATAATCCTTAGAACGCTTTAGTTTCAAAGATTACATAAATTTTTTATTAATTACGCTTGCAGAATTGAGGTCAAACATTGTCATTATACATGGATCAGGCGCAAAATTCATCATTTTCTGGTAATCTGTCTGGGATTGCCATGTGGATGAATTGACATATCTTACTCCCCTGTAATTGCCAACATAATGGGAGTGTATGTGGCCGGTAATGAAAATATCCGGAACCTCCTCTATAACATGGTAATCTGTTCCGGATGGTATAATTGGGGTTTTCCCTCCGTATACCGGGGAAAGATGCCTTCTTTGCAGTATGGCTTCTATGGCACCCCCTATGGATTCAAAATTTGCACCCGGGACAAGTTCCACCATATCATTCAAAGACATTCCATGATAAATCATAACTTTCTTGTCTTCCAGAGTGAGAGAATACGGATTTGGCAAAAACTTTATATTTTTGGGAAAGAGATCTCTAACCCCGCTTGAAAAAAGTGGCTGTGGTTCTGCCAACCTTACTGTATCGTGATTTCCAGGCATGACATAAACCTGAACATCTTCAGGAATTTCCCGCAGATAATCAGAAAGAATGGAATATTGATCTATGGGATTAAGATATTCAAGATCCTTATCCTGACCCGGGTATACTCCTATACCATCAACGACATCTCCTGATAGAATAAGGTACTTCAGCCTCTGTGCATCCTCATCGGATGAGTTGATCCATGATATCATTTTCCTGAATCCGTCCTTGAGAAATGTCTTGCTTCCAACGTGTATATCCGATATTGAAGCAACATAAACAGGATCTTTTCCACTGCTCTGAATTGCCCTGTCCGGTATATCAGGCCTGATTATTTCCTTGACGAAGATTGCAGGGCTTTTTCCTGTTGTTGATACAGAACCCATTACTCCTATTACTTCATCGTTTAGAATTAACTCTTTTTTGACGGGATTATCCTTCATTATGATGGCTTCGATGCTTTCGTCCAGATCCTCAAGGACAAGCCTCTTATGACCATTTTTTGTTTCTGATATGTCTGTTACCATGCCCACAATTTTCACATAGCCTCCAGATCTCTTTGCATTCTTAATGTCAGATGCTGATCTGATCTTGCTGCTTGTCAGGATTATCTTCTTTAATTTATCATACCTGCTCCTGAACAGATTCTGAAAATCATCTATTGAACTTCCTGTTCTGACATCATCGAAATTGATTTCACGAATTTCCCTGTCTGGTGCAATATCCCCCCTTATAAGTTTAATAACATCACTTTCACTAATATATCCTGCAGAAATTATTTCAGGGGAGAGAAGACGCGTTACGAGGGATCCCATTCCTTTTTCCAGTATAGACTCGAGAGCCCCTGGTGAAACTAGAATTCCCTTGGATTGGAAAAATTCAAGTACACCCTCCTTGTTATTAAAGGCTCTTGGATTTATCATTACATGATAATTTGTTACTATGATATATTGATATTTTTATCATTGATCTCAAATGTTTGACACGATTCAACAATATTCTATAACCGGGTTGAATTAACCTTTATTGTCAAAGAAATTAGATCCTTTGATGTTCATAGTCATGGCTTCTTTCTGGGCCTTAAATTACCCGCTTGTCAAGATAGCGCTTGCTTATGAAACACCAACTGTTCTTCTGTTTTTCAGAGTATTGTTTGCCTCTGGTTTTTCACTGATACTGTTTTGGAATAGGATAGAACTGAGGATTTCCAGAAGGACGGCCTTAAAGGTCCTCGTATTGTCACTGTTTAATGTTGTCCTTTTCATGGAGCTCTGGTTTTATTCTGAAAACTTTATGTCTGCCCCTTTGACTTCCGTAATAATTTACACGTACCCCATAATTTCAACAGCTTTATCAATATCGTTGCTACAGGAAAAGGTAAGATCAAGCACAATAATTGGAATAGTTCTGGGATTCACAGGTATGATTATCGTATTTTCATACCATCTTGGAGTCGATTCCTTTTACGGACCATTTCTAGCTCTGCTTGGCGCACTTTCATGGAGCGTAGGTACTGTATTTTTCAAAAGATTCATAACGTTTGAGAACAAGGAGACAGTAAACCTTTATCAGTTTGTCTTTGCATTGCCTATAACGCTCATAATAGCACTGTTGTCAGGGGAAGTAAACGAAATTACAAATCCCTCTTTATTGTCACTGGCACTGGCTGCGTTGATAGGCATTCCAGGAACTGCCTTTGCCTATTATGTTTTCCTCCATCTTAACAGGGATTATTCAGTTGCCAGAATATCATCACTTTTATTCGTTGTTCCTGCTGTATCTGTATTTTTCAGTTTTTTAATACTTAATCAATTGTTGAATTTAGTTGAAATTGCAGGTTTGGTCCTAATTTCAATAGGAACATTTTTCTCATCTGGGATGATAAATAAGAGGTTGAGAAGTGTTGTATAATGATCTGGAAAGTATGAACAGAATCATTAGGAGTTGTACGAAATGTGCTCTGTTTGAATATAGAAAAAATGCTGTTTGCGGCAATGGATCGCTATCCCCTGAAATATTTCTTATTGGAGAAGCCCCTGGGAAAAGCGAGGATGAGAATGGAATTCCTTTTTCTGGACGAAGTGGACAATTACTGAGGAAATCGTTAGCCTTAACAGGTGTATCTAAACATCGCATATACATTACCAACTCAGTTAAATGCAGACCTCCTGATAATGAGAAACCGAAGCTTGAATACATGAAGATCTGTAATGGATATCTTAGATACGAATTAGAGCTTTTAAAACCAAAAGTGATCATACCATTAGGTAACACTTCTTTAACAGCACTTACTCTTATAACTGAAGTAAAATATGGAAACATCTCAAAGATTGCAGGAGAAAAATTTGAATGGAATGGAACTCTAATTTTCCCACAGTTTCACCCTGCTGCTATACTGCGTGATATAAAAAGGCTCGATAGATTCAATAACGTTTTTTTTGAAATAGTAAAAATACTGAAAAATTAGAAAAATTTAAAAAATGGTAAAAAATAAAAGTTTTTGGTTACGGTTTCCTGCGCCTTATAAAGTATAAAGCTGCTGCTCCTGCCGCGAAACCTCCACCTGCTGAACCACCTGCAGCCACAACTGTAGTTGTTGTGGTTGAACTGGGTATAGCAGAATAGGTAACCGATATGTTTCCGGAATTTGAAACATTTCCACTCGCAGGCGAGTTGTATCCTGAGACTCCTATAACTTTATACATGTAAGTTCCAGGTGCCAGAGTTACAGATAAACTATCGTTAGTGGTGGTGTAGTTCTTACCTGCAATATTAACCCCCCATTTTGCTCCGGATGATAAACCGTATTCATAGAATGTTGCTGTGTAAGCGCCAGTGTTTACTGTAACTGTTGATGTATTTGTCTGACCATAGTCATTCTGAACTGAGTAGGTAACGGTATAGTTCCCGGCAGCAAGTGTTGCGAAATTGAAAGACGCTGTTGACATTCCTGTCACGTCTTGAGATATGCTTACTCCTGTGTTACTGTTAGTTATTGTCAAAACAGCGCTACCAAATCCGGAAGGTAGATTTGACGAAAGGTCAAATACCACATTACCTGAATAGTATGTTAGTCCTGAAACAGTTTGAGTGGTGCCGGTGGCAGTTATGGAAGACGTGGGCATTGTGTGCATTCCAAGGTAATAGAATGTTGTAGATGACTGGTATGTAAAGCCAGCTGTGTCCGTATATTCGACGTTAAATGTATTCATTCCCAAGGAAAGATCGCTTGGCAATGGTGCACTGAATTCATAAAAGTTTTGCGGGTCAACTATGCTGACGTTATATCCAATTGGAGCAATACTTTTTGGTCCTGAATTAAACCAGTATGTTATTCCAGTGCTTATGGTTCCATTAATACTGTCAAAAAAGACTGAAGTATTCTGCACTACAACTAAACTGGTAATAGAACTGCTTTGATCTGCGTACATACCAGCATATGGGATACCCTGTGATGTTGTTCCGCTCACGTAAGATAAATCTCCAGATACAGAAATCCCGAACAAAATCGGTGTTACGCTAACATTTGTCATTAAGTCCTGTCCATTGTAAGTCATTGATTGATAGCTTCCGTTTTGAACAGCGACATAAAGAAGAACTCCAGCTGGTATTGCATCGGTTATGGTTATGTTCACCAAACCATTCTTACTTGTCTTTTCTGGTGTGGTAATCGGAACGAAGCCATAGTTTCCTCCTAGAATTTCACAGTCTATTGTTACATATGCCCCGGAAATTGGTTTTCCCGTGGCGTTTGTTTCGTTGAGCTGTAACTCGTAGCTAGTACTGCTATTGAGAATTGATGGAAAGACAGCTGGGGCTATTAGAAGCCCTATAAGATCATATGGGTAAATTGAGGAGATATTTTTATTTACTGTGTTAGAGTTTACCTGTGGCATTACATACATTGTAGTATTTGCTGACT
>JAKBRR010000066.1 GCA_021845325.1 Thermoplasmata archaeon | reverse complement strand
ATGTCGCTTCCAGAATAAGCTGGAATCGTGGCAGAAAGCTTGATTCCATGAACGAAATGGAAAAGAATTTCGCTTTTGGAGAAGCCCTGGCACACATGATACACCTTTACAGAGAGAATAAGATTGAGAGAAGGGAGAAAAACGGTAGAATTTTTTTCAAAGCCCTGTTATAATGAAGACTTTTCTTTCAAATATTGATCTTACATAAACTCTTCATAATTTTATGCACATTTCTAAAATCTGGGGTTTATTCTATCTCCCTTAACTATTACATTACAATTTGTGCTAGCAAAAGTTTATTTTATTTAATCGCATTGAATTAATGTCTCATTAAATGGACACCTCTAATAACAGAAAGTATATAGGCAATTGTAAGAGAGATCATCTTTTTATAAGCTACGCTGTTGAAGATAGGGCGATTGCAGACTGGATAGCTATGCGTCTAATTGCTGCAGGATACAAAGTTTGGTATGATCGCTTTAAAATGCTCGGGGGGGAATCCTACCCAAGAGATATTTCTCAAGCAATACAAAAGCGTTGTTTTCGTTTAATAGCTTTGTTGTCGCGCAATTCTATACGCAAAGAAAACCCATTAAAAGAGAGGACGTTAGCGATAAACGTGGGGAAAAATCTTGGAATAGACTTTTTAATACCACTGAAAATAGACGATATTCAACCTTCGGAATTTGATTTTCTCGTTTCTGATATCGTATTCATCCAATTTAACAAAAGTTGGTATGAGGGATTTCTGGCTCTAATGAAGAAGCTTCAGCAATTAAAGACCCCAAAAAATCAAGTGGAAAATTACTCAACAATATCCACGTGGATGAACACCATGACAGAGCCATTGATTAAAGAGGAGAGGATTTGGTCGAATCTCTTCCCCGTTACAGAATACCCACTGATAATTGAAAAACGCAAAGTTCCTTTTGGCGCCAAAATTAGTCATTTAATTAAAGATTGGCCACATTTTTACTTAAATGATGATCTTTGGAGTTTTAGCGTACCAGAAGAACACATAACAGATCCATCGGTTAAACCTATTGAATTTGAATATTCTTTAGATAATAAATGGTGGACGGGGGTACCTCGTAATGTCGTTTCAGCTCTTATAAATCAATCATTGAAATATTACTCTCTAAAGAGAGGATTGATTGAGGATCCACTTTCTGGAAGGATTTATTTTCCAGATAAACTTCTAAAAGGAAATAAACTGCAATTTAGACGGTATGATGGTACAATAACTTATGTAAATGCATGTGGTTTAAGAAATTTCAAAAGTCGTAAGGATGGGAAATATATTTCCGAGCCCGCTATGTATCATCTTTCACCTGGATTTAAATTCTTGCCAGATGAAGTCGGGGTACCAGTAATAAGAGTAATTGTAGGTATTTTCTTTAATGATCCGCTGAATGGCCCATTTTCAGTACGTGCTTCAAATAGACGCCGAAAAGCCTTAGCCAAAGGCTGGTGGAATTATGAATGGTATGCCAGAGTCTTGGCTATTGCTAACTGGCTTACTAATTCAAAAAGTCATGAAGTAATACTATACACAAAACATGGAAATTTGACGGTAGAAGGGACTTCTCTCTATTACACAATTGACTTTGGTATACAAGAAAACGAATTTCTAGGTGCTTCTAGCATGGACTTCAACGAAGTAGAGGCAGAATTGGAGGAAGATGATGGACCATCAGATGAAAGTTACGACTAAGCTTATAAAGTTGAAAGAACCAGATCTTGTGTTCTCCCAAGGTCAACGGTTATCAGACCCAAAAATAGGGCTATCTGTATTTGGACCTGTGGATAAAGAAAGTCCACCACACCCGCGTAATGTTTCCTATGGAGTAATAGGAACGCCTAAAGGAATTGACTTAGTTATAAACTTTATCAAATTACTTAACGGACCCATAGTCTCTCAATATTATTATCCAAATGGGGAGAAACTTTGGCCACCTTTTCCTGGGTTTACAGTTGCATTTGATTCAACATTGCCGTACAATCCAACAAAGATTTTTGTAATTGATGAAGGTAAATTAAACAAAGCTGCTATGGAATTAGACCCAAATAAGAGGGCATTCAATGTTGTTAATTTATTTCTTGAAGGAGTAATTCACTTGCAAGGACTTGACGAGAAATATGATGTAATATTATGTATAGTTCCAGAAACCGTTTATTTGAATTGCCGGCCGAATAGTAACCTTAATTCTGGAATCGGGGAAAAAGTTACTTTTAATGTCAGAAAAGCAAGAGCCAGAACAATAGTAGATGTCTTTGGTGAAAGTAATCTAATGTACCGCTACTCTGTGGATTTCAGAAGACAAATCAAAGCCAGGTCCATGGAGTTAAGGAATCCTGTCCCACTCCAGATTCTTCGTGAATCCACTCTCGAGACGCAGGAAGAGCCTGATGCCAAATTTGGACCTTCTAAATCACCACTTTCTGACAGGGCATGGAACATAAGCACGACTCTTTACTTTAAGTCAGGTGGTAAACCATGGAAACTTGACACAGCACGTGAAGGGGTCTGTTATTTAGGTATTGTCTTTCGAAGATTGGATCCTACAATTGGAGACCAAACGGCTTGTTCAGCTGCATTAATGTTTCTTGATTCCGGGGATGGCAATGTTGTTAGAGGAGATTTCGGGCCTTGGTATTCGCCTAAAAATGAACAGTTTCACTTAAGCAAAGATGCAGCAAAGAATTTGCTTGAAAAAGTACTGTCAACCTATCAAAAATTAGAGGGAAAACCACTGAATGAGGTTTTTCTTCACTATAGGGCATGGATCAACAAAGATGAGTATGAAGGATTCCAACTTGCATGTCCTACTGGGGTTAAGTTGGTGTGTGTTAGGGTGAATCAAGAAAAGAAAGAAGTAAGATTGTATAGAGAGGGGACAAAACCGGTCATAAGGGGAACGCTCCTTAGAGTTAACGGTAAGAGATGCTATTTATTTAGCACTGGATATAAACCATATCTTGGCACTTATGATGGATGGGAAACTCCTGCACCTTTGAGAATAGATATTCAGTATGGAGAGGCCGATATAGTTCAGGTAGCAAAGGACATTCTAGGTTTAACTAAACTTAATTTCAACGAATGCAAATTTGGAGATGCCATGCCAGTAACGATTGGTTTTTCGGACGCTGTTGGTGAGATATTAGTTTCCAATCCTGACATAAGAGAACCAGATCCGAGGTTCAAATTCTATATATAAATTAGAACTTACCTCAAAAATTTTTAAAAAATTCGAAAATTATAGTGCTTTGCACATTTCAACGTACTAACGTCGTTTCTCTCAGAATGTTGTAATATTGCACCTTCAAATTAATCTCCTGGCTAATCTAATCCAGTCTGTTTGCTTCTATCCCCTCCCGAAGGTTCTCTTGAGATCATAATCCCTCTTCAGTATCCGTAGAAGCTTGTTTATCCACAATCGTATCCTGACACCTGAAAGATTGTTTCCTTCTATGAGCGCGCGCGTCTTTTCTTTATATGGAACCATCTTTGATCCTCTATTCCTTATCTCCTTTCCATTCGGTTCTGATTTTAGATATTTTCGCACGTTGTTCCTTGATGTGTTGATCTCCCTTGCGATGAACTTTATGCTTATTCCATTGTCCTTAACATTACATATATTCTCCATACCTCCCGACCATACAACTAAGACCACTTTCGGGGCATGGACAGAGGGCAAAATTAAATCGGCGATATATGTCAATTTTCTTCCAGCGAAAATGTACAAAAATTAAACGGCGTTTAAAGGAATCTACAGCACATTCAACAGGTCTTCCAGTAGAGTTATGAATCGTTGGTACAATCTTTCTTATCCCTCGGAAGATGCTTGTATAGCAGACATTTGTAATGCCAGTTATCCATACAAATATTCTGGAAATTCCTGCCAGTGATTTAAAAGGTCCACTTTACATTACCTTAGCTTTGCAAGGAATGTTATGAATGCATTTGATAAGGATAACTTCTCTTACCATTATTGTTCTTTTTAAACAGATTTTTCAAGTAGATGAGAAATGGTGGATCCATAATATCCTCTATCCGGTTTACAACTGGTGTGTTATACCTATTAAACCTTATGCTTGATTCAATTTGATACCTTCTTGTGATTCGACTACTTATAGCAGTGATTTGTTGTAGTGTCAAAACAACAAATTGTCCCCGCTGTATCTAATAATACAGTGGAATTAAGCATCACACAATCTCATAAATAACATATAAACTATCTTGAAAACAGAATTCGACTAATTTTTAAGGTAAAAAATTTTCAGCATTTGATACAGACAGCAACGTATGGGGAGAGTGCGATTATAGCAGCAAATGACATTCCTGGAAGATACCGATGTTGTGGTATATTATACCTTAGATAATCCTTTAGGTCATGATACTGACATTAAGCACTTCGAAAGATTGAAGGGCCAAACAATAAATTTACAGTCTCTTGTTCAGCTTGGTTTTTTACTCTCGGGAGATGGAACAATATCGAAAACAATCAATTTAAAATAAAAGAACTATTAAGTAGTGATTACTTCAAAGTCACCTTGAATGCATGAAGTACAATGGATAGTGTAAAGGCATTCTTGGTTGAAAAAAAGCTAGGTTTTAGAGATTACAATGGTTGAATAATAAAACAAAAAGCATATTCGAGAAGCGTATACGACTCGCTTTTTGATATGAGATAACATAATAAATGCAGGAATCTTAGGATAAAAATTATTCATGTAAAGTTGGATTTATAGCCAAGTTTACATTGTGTAAGCCTCGGGAGAATGAGAGTACAATTTTAGCTGCTAAATAGCGTCGCTTCAAATCTGCTTTTTAAGGAAAAATTTTGGTATATCATTCCTAGACAAAGTATAAATTTATTCTCGGGAAAAGAGTGGGAATCGGAATAATTAAAATTTCCTCGCACTATAATTAAGAAATAATTGTCGCACTGGTACAAACTAAAGAGACTGTCTGCTCTCCTGAGTGAGTGTAAATTAACTTTAGTTCTATAAATATATGATTTCTAGCTGGCCTCTGTCTATAGTGGCCTGAGGTGTGTTCATACGTTTTCTAATTATTGATAAATACCTTGGGTTCTTTTCTATTCCTATTGAATTCCTGCCGTAGTATTCTGCTACAACAGATGTTGTGCCAGAGCCCAGAAACGGGTCCAAAACACAATCTCCCTCGTTTGTGCATGCAAGGATAATGCGCTTAAGCAATTCAAATGGCTTCTGCGTGGGGTGGTCACCAGCCCATTTTTCGCTCTTTGGAGTTAGAGGAATTTCCCACATGTTCCTCATTTGCTTTCCATAGTTTATGGCACGCATAACGTCGTAGTTGAAGACCCATTTCGTCTTTGAGTGATTTTTCACTGCCCATATCAAATGCTCCGTGCTTTCTGTAAACATCCTACGAGTTATGTTAGGTTGTGCATTTGGTTTAAACCATACTATGCTGTTGTTTATCTTTGCATCAAGATGTTGAAGAATGAAACCAATCTGGTACATATTATGGAACGACCCGCATACCCATATGCTTCCTCCTTGCTTCAGAACCCTCATACATTCTGTTATCCAGTTGAGATTAAATTCAAAAAGTTCATCCTTTGTGAAAATATCCCATGCCTCCTGTAATGTGATGTGTTTGCTGTATTTCCAACCTAAACCTTTTTTCTTAGACAATCCGTACGGAGGGTCGGCGAAAACCAAGTCTATTGAGTTTTTTGGGATAGTCTTTAGAATCTCCAGACTATCGCCCGTATAGATTACATGTTTCATTTATTATTCTCCGTGTTTCTTCTGATCCATTCCTTCATCAGCGAGTTAACTTTGGTAGATACCTTAATGTCCATGTTTTCACAGAGTTCCTTGAACCTGAATAGAACATCTTCATCTACCGTTATATTAAGTGATACCTTTGTCATATCATCATCTCCCAAGATTAATGTTGATTTATGATGATTTATGCGTATCAAATAGTTTATTTAAACCTTCGTTACACTTTGATGAAAATTTCAAAAAGAGATGGAAGCGGTCAACATATAAACTCATTCAAAGAGTTCATCCTGAAGAATAGAACAGTAATTGGTGTATTTCAGGGCTCCAGAGGCAAGAATCCTAGTCTTGATATAATTGTGAGATACAAGGAACCTGGTAAACAAATCAGGACACCAAAACACCTCCACTGGGCGATTGATCTCCTCATAAAGAAGGAACATGAACCGAGGTTGACTAAGATGTTCGTTTGTTACCTTCTTTCTATGTGGGACAAGATAGCTCCGTTTCGGAGCAAAGCAGAACAGCAGAAATGCCAATTGAAATACAGTGGAGATGAATATTTATCCATGTTCTATGAACTGAATAAATACGGTGAATATTCCGTGGAGTTCATAGCAAAAGTCATGGAGCTGATTATGATTCAAGAAAAAACAGGTCTTGCTACGGCATTTATGTTCAAAGGCGTTCTAGAGAGTATTTATAAAGACAAAGATATATTTTCCATCGTTGCATCAGCTGGGTTCAATGGCAGATAAAGTGGATATGTGCATATCGAAGATAAAGAAATCTGTTTCTTTTTGTTCTTGGTGTTATGCCGATTTATCGAATCTCATAATAAGATAATAGTGAAATGAAATCATAAAGTACTGATTTTATGGAACAGAATCTCATAGACTAAATTTGCATTTCTTCTTAGATGCTAAGGTACTTATGAAATCCAAGTGAGTCTCCAGTTCCTAATTTTATATAGAAGATCTGCATATTTTGGTTCGCGAAACTAAATTAGTATCTCTGTTTGTATTAAGCTCTTCTAGTAGTAGGTATGCAGAATAGATGACATTGCAGAAAGGCAACTCATAATTGTTTCTTTTGACTGGTAAAGTGTAAAGGGCACAAATATGTTAGATAAACTAATTATCAACAATATTGATGAGAAGACAACAATTAGGTATCATATATAACCAATGCATATTTAAACAAAACCTCGAGATACTCAAACGGGGCGGTGATTATTGCTTGATAAATTTACCTGAGTTTGTCAATTTATTCTTAATTGATTGAGTATTTGGTATAAGATTCTTTTCTCTAATTTCGATGCGGGGTGTAAAATATATATTTGAGTGGGTTCATCTGTAACTTTCGTATCTAAGTCCACTTAAGACCAAGCTGTATATTACCTATATTCACAGCGCCCCCCTTCGGTTTGTTGTTCTTGATTTCACCGAGTGAATACACTTAAAGAAAAGACGTTCGTGAATCTAATTTCACTTTTCCATAGAGCTAGAATTCCGACATTTAAGGATTCATCAGGATTGCTGAAAAATAGCATACGGAAAAGATGATCCGGGATTTGAATAAACTGATAAAACTAATACCGTATAACTTAGAGTATATTACGACAGAGATTGCAAGAAAGCATAAGCTGGCTAGAAATTTTTTGGTATCAAGCCTATACATTTTTTTAAAATGCTTAAGAATTAAAATTCCAAAGGCATGCTTTCCTCTAGCAGGTAGGCTGAATGCGAAATTTCCGTGCTTAAATATGGTGCCAGGGAGTAAGATAGTCAATAGATTTTTGGTAATTACAAAAAGCTGGTCAGGCAGCCGTTGAGTCCAGATCCACAGGTCTTGGGCAGAAACGTGACTCCCGCGTTAGCTGTTAGCGCTTTACTGAAGTTTGCTGCACATCTAAAGGGAAATGGTTTTATATCAGCCATAATGTAGTGTGAATTACCATCGTTTATTGGTGAATATATGGATCAAAAAAATGCTGGAAATGTATCAAAAAGA
>JAKBRR010000001.1 GCA_021845325.1 Thermoplasmata archaeon | reverse complement strand
ATGGGTGAAAGATCAACGGAAATAACCTATGGAAAGGGTGGCATGATTCTGAGAATGATTGAAAGCTATGTTGGGGAGGATGCATTCAAAAATGGCCTGCATGACTACCTTGTGAAATATTCATATTCAAATGCTGAGGCTGCAGATCTATGGAAGAGCATATCTGAGAATTCAGAAAAGGATGTTAGTGGAATAATGGATGCCTGGATCACAAGAGATGGTTATCCACTAATAACTGTAAATAATCGAGAAAAAATAAAACAGGAGAGATTCCTACTCAATGGTAAGACAGATGACGGAATATGGCCTGTTCCACTAACTGTTAAAAGAAAGAATGGCGTTGAAAGCATTCTATTTGATAACAGGGAGAGTGAGATCCAGGGTAATGATTTCTTGAAGCTGAATGCAGATGAAACTGGATTTTACAGGGTAAAATATTCTGATGATTTCTACAGCAAATTTGATCCTGCATCCGAAGATTTTACTGAATTTGATCTAATCGGAATTGTAAGCGATCTGTATGCGTTAGTATTATCAGGAAGGATGGATCTGAGGAATTATACAGATATCATAGGAAAATTCAAACAGAGTGAAAGATACAATCTCCATATTCAAATATCAAATGAACTTGCAGAGCTTTATCACATTTTATACAGAAATGAAGATGTGAATAAAACGTTCAAGACTTTTCATGAAGAGCAGAAAAAATTGCTTGAGAAGGATAGGAATGATGATATAAACAGATCAATACTCCATGGTCTGATTTTAAGAAGATTGGCAGAGATCGATGATGAAACATGCAACGATCTCGCGGAAAAGTTCCAGCATTTGGAAAGGGAAGACCCTGATATGAGGAATGCAATAGCATACGCATTTGTAAAAAAGTATGATGATCCAGATGCTACCATAAGGAAGTACGAATCATTGAAAAATGACAACGATCGGGTTGCAGTACTCAGTTCCATGGGAAATTTGAAAGGAAAAGATGCTATGGAAAAGATATTTTCACTTGCAAAGGATGGAAAGATCAAGAAACAGGATGAGTCAAGGTATTACACTTCCCTGGGAATGTCACTTGAAAATAAGGATATTGCATTCGAAAACATAGAGAGAATTGTTGCAAGGCTCAACGAGATCTCATCAGGGGGAAGAAATGTTTCAAACCTGATGTCCTCTATACTCCCATTCGTAGGAGAGGAAAGAATGGATGAAACAAAGAAACTCATGGATAAAATCAGAAACGACAAGAACAAACTTGGTATAGCTAAGGGATTGGAAAAACTTGAGATTTATGAGAAACTGAGAGAGAAATATAAAAGATAAGATAAGCTGTTTCCAGTTTCAAAATTTATAATTAAATTATTCAAAGCAGCATCAAAACTTTTCATAATGGGAAGCATAAGAATTTATTGCAGTTATTAATCGTAGTTCAATGTCAGAAAAGCAGTATTCTGTGAAGAAGGGAGAGCAACTGGGAACACCTTTTGCTGGAAAGAAAGATATAATTGCAGTAAGGATTGGTGAAGAACTTCACGATTTGAGAGAAATTGCTGGAACTGACACAGATGTTTTACCCGTTACGCTTAATGATGAATATGGATTGCACATACTGAGACATTCTGCTGCACATCTTCTTGCACAGGCTGTAATGGAAATGTATCCAGATGCAAAACTGAATGCAGGACCTGTGGTGGAAAATGGCTTCTATTATGATATTAAGATGGAGGCACCTGATCAGGAAGCCTTAGACATGATCGAAAAGAAGATGAAAGAACTCGCCTCGAAGAAGATTCCAATTGTGATGGAGTTGCATAGCAAGGAAGAATTAAGAAGTATGTTCAGTGATAACAGGTTCAAGCTGGACAAGATAAATGATTATGTTGGAAAGGAATCCACAATATACAGGCAGGATGGCTTTGTAGATTTCTGCACCGGACCACATGTTCCAGATACATCATGTATAAGACATTTCAAACTGCTAAATGTTGCATCTTCTAATTATAAGGGTGACATTAAAGAGGAGAGGCTAACAAGGATATATGGAACAGCATTCCCTAATGAAAAGGAGCTGAAACAGTACCTGAAAAACAGAGAAGAAGCTGCACAGAGAGATCACAGGAAAATAGGGTCTGAGATGGATCTTTTTGTATTCAATTCAGAAAGAGCACCAGGCTTGCCCATGTACACTGCAAAGGGATCTGTCATAAGAAATGAACTCATAAACTTCATGAGAGAACTGAACAGCAAATTTGGCTGGGACGAGGTTACAACACCCCATTTGTTTAAGGATAACATGTGGAAGACATCCGGGCATTATTACAAGTACAGGGATGATATGTTTCTGTTCACACTTCCAGATGGAGATTCCTATGCCTTAAAGCCCATGAACTGTCCTGGGCATATTACAATATACGAAAATACAAACCACAGCTACAGGGACATGCCGGTGAAATTCAGCGAATTCGGCACAGTATACAGATATGAAAAATCTGGGGAAGTTGGTGGATTAACAAGACCCAGAACATTCACAGTGGATGATGGACATGAATTTATGAGGCCAGATCAGATTGAAGATGAAATTAAAAGCGTTCTTGATATGATGAAGATCACATTTAAAACATTCTTTGATGAGATTGAGGTAAGATATGATCTATCAGTTGCTGACAAAAATAAGCCTGAGAATTATCTAATCAATTATAAATGCAGGAAATGTGGCCACCTGAATGAGCCTAAAAGGATGTCTGCAGAGACGAATGAACAGAAATGCGAGGAATGTGGTTCTGCCGATCTGGAGGCTGATTTCTCTTTATGGGATAATGCAACAGAACAGCTGAGGAATGCCCTAATATCATCGGAAATAGAATTTAAGGAATATCCCGGAGAGGCTGCATTTTATGGTCCAAAGATAGATGTACACATTAAGGACGTACTTGGAAGATCATGGCAGCTGACAACAATACAGATAGATTTCTTCATGCCCATAGCATTCAATCTTTATTTCATAAACCAGGAGAGTAAAAAGGAAACCCCGGTCATGCTTCACAGAGCCATATACGGTTCCATAGAAAGATTTCTCGTTATTCTTCTTGAGAACTCCTATGGAAAATTACCGACATGGCTTTCGCCTATCCAGGCCTATGTCATACCACTTAGCGATCAGCAGAAGGAATATGCGAATCATGTAAATCAAAAACTGAGAAAATCTGGAATAAGAACATATCTTGATGAATCCTCTGAGAGTGTATCAAAGAAGATCAAACTTGGAAGAAGATTCAGGCCATCCTATTTCCTCATACTTGGAGAGAGGGAAAAGGAAAAGGGTGAAGTTTCTGTACGAAACAGGAAGGATAGAATACAGAACCTTCAGATCGGTGAGTTCATGAAAAAGATCAAAGAAGAGATCAAGGATAGATCAAAGGAACAAAACCTTTAAAGAAAGTTTCGTGGGATAGGTTTCTGTGCTTAAATGCAATTGACTTCAATTAATTTATTTCTTCTTGTTGCTCCTCTCAAAATCCGGACACAGTTAACTTCCACATGATAATAGTCAGAAATCTGTTTTATTATGTCATGATTTGCCATGTTATTTTTCATTGGCTTTGATGTGAATATGTCAACTTTTTCTCCCTTAACGTCTATCATTCCGTTTCCAGCATGAACCTTCACCTTTAGGATCATGAATTGGTATGTAAGAAACAAACTAAAAGATTAGGCATTTTAGTAAATTCTGATTCATTGGACTTTCATGTGGGTAAGAACTTAGCGTTCATTTTGTTCAACCAGAGATTAGGCTTTCCTTGAAAAGTTTTTTGTTTGAATAGATTAGTACTCGATTGAAACTAACACTTATTCAGTAGAATGCTGCCAGTTCTAGATGGGCTTTTGTAATACAACCCACATATAAGTGTGGAGAACCTAAATTCTATGGTAACTTGATCCTTATTCTCACTTCTGAATACTTCAACCATGATTATTTTGTAATGAAAAGTGGAACAATAACCCAGTTAAGTTGAAATGCTTGTAAAAAATTATGTTTATCTTTGTTTTAGAATGTATTTTCCTTTTTGTAATTCCTGACAGTGGACCATTGAAGATTAGATGTGTGTTAAAATATGTAGAAGAAAAACTATTTTCTTCTCCTTACAACTGCCACAGATGCTCCGATAATAATGAGGGCAGCTATTGCTCCTTCTATTGCATATATTTCATCACTGGATATCCCTTTGGGTGGAGTTTTAGATGTAGTATTTGATGAAAATGTAATGGTTTGTGAAGTGTTAGATCCATTTATGTTTAGCGATCCAGATAATGGGTCAACTTTGTATCCGGTTATATTGCCAATACTGTAAGAATATGTTCCATTTGCAACGGTAAATGTTATTGTATCTGTTGTGGATGTTTCAGTTGTACCATTGAATGTTACTGACCATGATGTTCCAGATGGTAGTCCTGATTCTGTGAATGTTACTGTGTACTTACTGACTGTGGTTTTTACAGGTGTGAATGTTATTGCCTGATTTGCATTTGCTCCTTTCACGCTTATGCTTCCTGATGATGGCGATGCTGTGTATTCGCCTAAATAACCTACCGCGAATGAGTATGTTCCATTTGCAACGGTAAATGTTATTGTATCTGTTGTGGATGTTTCAGTTGTACCATTGAATGTTACTGACCATGATGTTCCAGATGGTAGTCCTGATTCTGTGAATGTTACTGTGTACTTAGAAATTTTCACTTCCCTTGCAGTAAACGATATGGATTGATTGTAATTCTTGCCTAATACTGATATAGTACCAGATTCGTTTGTAACCCTAAATCCACTGACTGAGATTACACTATACTGATATGATCCGTTTTTAGCAAAGAATGTTATTTCGTTAGAAGTTGATGATAGTTCCGTATTGTTTAAAGACACAGACCACTGAATGCCATTTGATAACCCTGATTCTTTAAATGTGACCAGGTAAACCTCCTGGAAAGTAAGGTTTACGGTGAGAGATTTTTCACTAACTCTCAATTCCTTTGTAGTCAACTGTTCGTGGGCAATGTTTGAGTTGTATGATCCTGTGTAATTGTATGTACCATTTGGTAAATATAATGTGATCGAACTATATGATGTGGAATCGTAATAACTTACGCTATCGTTTTTATTGTTCAGGTTCATACTCCAAATTATGCCTTTTGGCAAATTTCTCTCTGTAAATGTTATATGATATGTTACAGGAAATAGAACAGATAATGAAAGAGTAGAATTATTTACCGTAAATTCCCTTTGTCCAATTCCAACATAACTATAATCCATTGAATTATCATTACTATAGTAACTGTTATAATAATAAATTCCATTTGGCAGATATAAAACCATTGATGGTATTGTAGAAGATCTAGAAAAAGAAATACTATAGTCTTTGTTATGCACATTTATAGACCAAAGAAATCCTGCCGGAACATTTTCTTCTGTGAATGTTACCATGTAGGTTAGTGGAAATACAACCTCAAATTGGTTTTCAGCACTGCTGAAACTTATTTCCTTATTCGGAACTGAAATTTCAAAGTATACCATATATGATCCTGAATAATTGTATGTTCCGTAAGGCAGGTATGCGATCATGGATGAAGAAGATGTAGAGTTGGAATATGTGATGCTATTATTTTCATCATTAACATTTATTGACCATGTTATACCTTTGGGTACATTCATTTCTGTGAATGTGACTTTATGTGTTACCGGGAATACCAAAATCACTGTGATTGCAGCATTTTTGACCGTGAACTGTTTTACAGCTATGGAAATATGTGTCAACGAACCATGTGAAAAATAGTAGTAATCGCCTGTATAATTGTACGTACCATTTGTCAAGTGTGCCACCATAGAAGATGATGTGGTTATATTAGACGCACCATATTCCCTGCTTTCATTGCTCCTGCTCAGGCTGACTTCCCATGATGCGCCCACAGCTAGGTTCTTTTCCATAAATGTTACTTTATATGAAAATGGGAATTTTAATGCAATATTCGTAAGACTGCCACTTATATTTACTTCTGTTTCGGGTACTGAGATTTCAAAAAATGCTGTATATGATCCTGAATAATTGTATGTTCCGTAAGGCATGTATGCGACCATGGATGAAGAGGAAGTAGAATTGAAATATGAGATGCTATTATTTTTATCATTAACATTTATCGACCATGTTATACCATTGGGTACATTCATTTCTGTGAATGTGACTTTGTGTGTTACCGGGAATAATACTACAACATTTAGGGATACCCCATCAACCGTGAATTCTTTACTGGAAGTGGCTATCTTCTCAAATGGTAACAAAACTCTTCCATTATAATCGTATGATCCATTTTTCAGATATGCAACCATCGATGTGGTTGAAGTAGAATTAACATAGCTTACACTATAGTTTTTAGTATTAACGTTCAGGTCCCAAACTAATCCTTCTGACAAGTTTTTCTCCGTGAATGTAACCTTGTATGTTGTCGGGAATACGAGAGAAATATCTGTATTTGTACTGTTTAAGGTGAATTGACCCTGCAAATATGTGATCTGACCGATATTTGCTGAATACCTATACCCTATCTTTTGCGTACTACCCTGCATTTCGATTGGCAAATAAGCTACCAATGATGATGTTGAAGTGGAATTTGTATAACTGATATCCCGCCCATAACCATTTACACTTATACCCCATTCAACTCCTGCTGGGACATTCTTTTCGGTAAATGTTACCTTAAATAGTTCGGGAAACTCCAGGAATATATTTTTAGAACTATTGTTTATAATAAAATATTTTCCACTTAAGATCACATTTACATTTGCTGAATAGTAGCCCATGTAACAGTAATCACCGTTGGGAAGATATCCTACAACTGACGTGTTGCCTGAATAAGTTGATGCTATTATTTCGTTGTTCATAACTGAAACGCCCCATGTTGCTTCATAGGGGACATTGCTTGCCGTAAAGTTTACCCTGTAAGTTTGCTGGAATTTTATGATTGTTGTAGATTGAGAAGGGACTAGAACGAAACCTGAGTTAGTAGTTGAATTAAAGGTTAACGTATTCATAATTGACGAAATTTCACTTGTGTTTGTTTCATTTTGAAATGGAATAAATCCGTAGTCGTAAGAGTAGTTATCGCTCGGGAGATAGGCGATCATTGTTGGATTTTGCGTATAATTAAGATAAATAGCCTCTTGGCCTTCCAGTGACGTACCCAGGTACCAGGTGCTTCCATTGTGTAAATTTTTCTCCTCAAAAGTAACTTTGTAAAACTTTGGAAACGTTAATGACAATGACAATGGTTTTCCTTCGACCAAAATTGGATTCTGAACCATAGATGTAGATTCGGGACCAGCAATTAATTCATAAGAACCATTTGGCAGATAAGAAGTTATAGTAGAAGATATTGAGCTTTCACTGGAATATATCATATTATCTATGGATACTTCGACTAATTCCCATGAAACTCCTGAAGGAATGTTCTGTTCGTTTATGGTTACCTTAAATAATTTAGGAATTTTTACCTGAATAAGTTGAGAATTGCCATCCACTGTTAGAGTTTTGTTTCCAATGTATGTTCCACTGTATCTCACCGCATAGAAATATGTTCCATTTGGGAGGTATATAGAAAATGATGTTCCAGATGTAGAATATAATGAAGAAAATGCGTTTATGTGGATTAGTGTACCAAGATAGCCAAAATAAACCTGGGGCACTTCATTGGGCACTGGGTTATATATGTACTTTTCAATTCCAATGCCCCATGTTGCTCCAGCTGGTATTCCTTTCTCGCTGAACGTTACCTTATATGATTTCTTTCCGTTGATGTTCATCGAACTTGCCGGAACAGTAAGTTTGGATGACCCATTTGAACCAGATAATAATGGAATGTTTCCCGTGTAAGAACCTTTTTTCGGGATTTTGCTTGATATTTGTAAATTTCCATTATGTATGGAAGTATTCGTTTGTGTACCAAAATCAGCTTTCGCATTAGTTCCAAGATGAACAGAATTTACAGATCTTGATAGATTGCCCTCTTCGGATAAGAGAAGTGGAGCAGAAAGGAGAATCATAACAATTACGATCAAAAACACACTTCTAGCGCTTTTAATTGTATTACTCATATTAGGAATATAGCTTTAAATTTATTTAAGTTTACTTCGAGCGTGGAAACTTACGAAAACTCAACAATCACGTTATTTTCTTCCCCGAAATACATGTAATTTTGTTGACCATTAAAATGCGGTTCTATGCAACTATATTTTCAATTATATCTGTGCCATAATTTCAGCTTCTCTCATACGATAGATATTATATTAAAGTATTACCTTAAGTAGTGATCATGTTGATTCATCTTTTGCTATCGTCTTAGAAATGGGAAATTAGAATGGAAGAGATATTTTTTTATCTAAATTGAAGAATATATAAATACAGGTTAAGATATAATCAATGGAGACAGATGCCATCTGATAGCCCTGAAAATAAATTTGAAATAAATAAAAATCTAAAAGAAGTTCTTTTAAATAATCCGGTGACAGCAGAGTCATTCTTCATAATGGGCAATGGACTGGAAATGCTTGGAAGGCCTGAAAAAGGCATTGTGCAATACGAAAGGGCTATCAGCATGGATCCTGAAAATCCGGAATACCGCTATGCCATATCCAGGGCACTGCTTTCTATACATCAATATGATCAATCGATAAAGGAAATTGATGTTGCAATTTTTCTCAAGCCAAAAAATGTCAAATTCAGAAAGCATAAGGGGCTATGCCTGTATCTATCAGAAAAATATGATGAGGCTCTCACGGAGTTTGATAATTGTATTAGAATAAATGCAAAGAACCCTGACTGCCATTATCTCAAGGCGGAAATACTGGTGAAGCTTAAAAGATATGAGGAAAGTTTGGAAGAATATGAAATGGCATTGAAATATGGCTTTGATAATCCCAAATATCATCGTGGAAAGGCGTATGCATTGATGAGGTTGGAAAGTTATGATGAATCGATCAAAGAGTGTGATCTGGCAATATCCCTAGAACCGGACAACTCAGAAATTCACCATATTAAAATCGTTTCCTATTTGGATAAATTGATCAATGACAGAATGTTAAAGGAAATTGAAGATACTATAAGTTTCATACCTGAGGATATAGATAAGCAGCATAAAAGAGCATATTTTCTTTTTCAGTCACTGAGATTTAAGAGACTGATTGAAGAATGCGAATTTGCAATAAAGAAAAACCCTGGGGATTCACTATTTCATTTTCTTAAGGCATTATCCCTTGCAGAAATAGAGGAATTTGATCAGGCCCTTTCTGAATATGATGTTGCTATTAATATAAGGCAGAATAATCCTGGCTATTATTACTTTAGAGGAATTTCGCTGTATGAAATGAAAAGACATGATGAGGCAGCATTATCCTTTGAAAACGCCATTCAGATAAAACCCTTTGATCCAGTTTACCACTTCAAAAAGGCGATTGCCCTGTCAGAATGTGGTAAATATGAAGAGGCACTAAGGGAATTTGATATTGCCATAGATCTGGAATCCACATATCCAGGCTATTTCTTTTTTAAGGGGATATGCCTTGAAAAATTAGGTAGGTTTGAGGATGCTATTATATCCTATGAGAGTGCACTTAATATGGATTCAAAATTTCCAGAATTTTATTACTTCACTGCCAATGCCTGCAAAGAAATGGGTGAACAGCAAAAGACAGTTGAAACACTTGATTATCTCATATCAATTGAACCTGATAATCCTTATTATTACTACCTCAAGTCTAAATTTCTGTATGGATTTGAAGAATATGATGATGCTCTCAGCGCAATTGAAAGGGCAATAAGAAAGAGAACTTCAATTCCAGATTTTCATTATTTTAAAGGGCTTTGTCTTGACATGTTAGGTAAATTCTCCATGGCGGTTGAGGAATATAACAAAGCAATTGAACTAAAGCCATACGATTCAAGTTACAGATTCTCCAAGGCCAAGGATCTATTCATTATGGGCAGGTATGTGGAGACTGCTGAAGAAATGGAAAGTTCGATTTCCTTAAGTCCGGTAAAACCAGATTATCATCAATTGAGATCGCTTGCAATGATGAAGTTAGGGAAAAATAATGATGCCATTCGGGAGATTCAGGAATCTCTTAAATGCGATCCATATTCTCCTCATTACCTTCTTACACTTTTTGAATTATATTTAATAGAAAACAAAAGAGAGGATTGCAATGAAATAATTTCCAGGCTCTTTCAGGGTGGTTTTCTGAATGAGGACGAAATGCGCAGAATTTTAAGGCTGGATGTTTTCAAACAAATACAGGAATGATTAACGTCTGAAAACTGCAATATGTTTCCATTGTGAGTGAAGTAAGCTTTTTATCCTTTATCCAATTAGTGAAAGATGCTGGCGATATGATTAATATGCATGCCACAGGATATTCTGAAGAATCCCTCATTTTTTGGATGCCCATAAAGTCTAGATACTTTAGACTCTATCTCACAAAAAGATCTATAAAAAAGGGTAATTGAAACGAATAACGAGAGGCGTGGTTTTTACTCATTATTTCTCTCATCTTCCGTTTCAACCATTGGAGATGGCATAAGAACGCTGGTTATTCCACTTGTCATTCTGTATGTAACTAAGTCTACTTTCCTGTTTGGATTGATTTTTTCTGCAGAATTTCTCGTGTGGATAGTGTCAACGGGAGTTAGTGGATATTTCATAGATCGAATGAATAGGGTGAAGAGCCTTTTCTTTTCCGACTTTATTATGTTCTTCTTGATGCTGTCTGTTTCCCTATCATATTTTTTTGCTTATTCTTATTTTTTACTGTTTATTGTGTTTGCAGTAATAGGAACAAGCATAGGCCAAACCTTTTACAATCCTGCAAGTTTCTCTCTTCTCCCAGACATAGTACACAAGGACCTTGACAAGCGCAATGCATTTCTGTCCATGGGTGTAAATGCAGCGATGATTGGAGGCTATGTAATAGCCGGACTGGGATTTTATTCTATTTCCTGGGGCATATTGTTATTAATAGACGCGACTTCATTTCTACTTTCCGCTACGATCATATATATCGGCTTGAGAAAATTCAGCAAGTCTGAAAAAATAGAAAAGATACACATTTGGAAAGAAACGAAAGAGACATTCTCATTCCTGAAAACTCAAAAGATGATTCTTTACACGATCATTTTTGGATTTGCATTCAATTTCTTTACATCCGGCATGACAATCATTATACCAACAATAGCTGTAGAAAACACATCCATAGGATCGGTTTCTCTGAGCATATTTTATATTTGTGAACTTGTTGGAATGCTTCTTGGTGGATCCATAATAATTAGAAAGAGAAATAGAAAATTGCTAAGTTATTTACTCATTGGCTCTATTGGGGAGAGCCTGGTCATGTCACTCACAGGCCTTTCCCTTTTTGCCGAAGGCTTAATAGTTATTTTAATGGCCATAATTTTACTTGTTAACGGTATTTTTTCTGAATTGTTGAATATACCTTTGAGAGTATGGTATCAAAAACTCATCCCTAAAGATAAGAGGGCTAAAGTTATCAATATAAAAGACTTGATTCTTACAGTACCAATGGTTTTGGCTTTTCCTTTGATTGGGTATCTGCTGGCTCACTATAGTGAGTGGTTTACAATTTTCATTTTTGGCTTTTCAGCTATTTTAGTTTCCATCTTTGAATTCATTTTGCTTAGATCTATTGCACTCGGGTCGGACATAGAGATTCAAAGATAAAGTTGATTGCCAGAACCTTTAAAATTTCACAGCGACTGTCATTTCAAGGAATAATGTTCTTAAAAATATTGCTGAATTTTAGCCAATTTTTTCATAATTTATGACTGGTAATCAAAATATAAAATATAAGAAAATTATTCCTTTACTTGATACAACAGAACGTGCCTTAGGATGATTTGGGAAAATTTTCAACCTTACAGAAAATTTTTACCCTGTAGATTCTACACAATTTTCATTTGTATTGAAGTGGAAATTATATATATGAAACTTAATAGGAACCACCTGATCAGTTTCATGAATACTACGTGCTTTATATGGCTCCATGAAAGTTTTGAAAAGTGCATTTATTTAAGTGCTACGACCAAGTAATTAACTGTGCTAGTATAAATGTATCTTCATTTATTCACTTGCTGATAGACCTTGAAATTAAAGTTACGGAAAACGTCTCCATGCCCTTATAAGAAAGAAGAGGATCCGACCAATAATAAAGACGTTGATGAGGATGGCTAAAAATCTATTTAGAGTACTTAGAAATATAAGAATATTTAATGTGACTAAGATTTGCTACATATTGTCCTAGATTTTATTGCAATTGAATCACCCATACAATTTGTTTATGGCTGAAAGTTTTCCCTCATTAAAAGAAGTGGGAAGTGCAATGCACTACTGAGTGCTTCAAATAGAGTAAACCTTGTTGATTCACTTCCCGATAATCATTCTGAAAAAACACAGACCGATTTATTTGAGCTATTGGTACATGATCCCGAGATCAATAAATGGATGTGAAAAACAACAGATTGTTCCAATCCTTCTAATTACAATGGAGTGATTCCAGCATTCTCTGTATACCGTTAAGTTGGCCAATATTATTGTTCTATATAGAGAAACATACAAGCCAGATAAAGGATAGAGGTGAGTGAGAACGCCAGGGTTGCGTTCTCTTTGAATGGATGAGACATAAGGGCTCAAGGAAAGAGTTTGTAATTCATAAAGAACCTCATAAGGGGAATTGAAGGAACTCGTAATGGTCATAATATGCAAGTTTAAAAGCATATAGAAACTAGCAAATAAAATGAATGTTTATTAGTTTTAAAAAGAGGTACTGGAATGGGGTCTTCATTTTCCTGGTCTAATTATGCGAAATACAGTTTGCACCAAACATGATTCTTCATCATAGTATTGAAACAGTTCAGTCTTTGTTGATTCTACAAAGGTAAACAGTCAAAATTCCCTATTTTTTGCCCATTTTAGCATAAGGATTTTGGAAATTTTTATGACAAAAAGTTTGGATTAATGCAATGAATAATGCAACTATAATTCAATCATAATGCAATTAAAATGATATATTAGTGCAATGAAGAAAAGGAAAAATGCAACTATAGTGCAAATTGAAATGGAAATAAATTTTGGTATAGGGCTCAAAAGAACATTTCATGGTTGTATAATGCGTCATTTATCATGCAAAAATTTAAATTTAAGCATTGTATAATTCAAAGTGATTTAAATGTCCAGTGGAAAAAGATTTGATAAGAAACTAATGCTTGAGATGTTTGACGATGGAATGTCATACGAGGAGATTGCAAAAAAATTGAATGCTAAATCAGTTCAAAGTGTAAGGCACGCAATAGAGAGGGAAAACAGACTAGTGCTGTTAGCCGAAGATCAAAGAATGGAAATGGAAAAAAAGAACAAAGAGATAAAAAGGATAGAACATGAGAAAAGTGCTGCCATGCTAAATGATCGGAATAAGACCCCAAAGCTTGGGCTATTTGATTATGTGATTGATGAGGAGACATTTGATATTCTACAATATTTTCTGGAAAAAGAGTTTGATGATAAGGTATTGGTTAGTAGAGAGGATTCAACCTTTTATGTATCTGACGGTATATCTTTATTCGACATAGGTATGAAGCTTTTATATTATGGTTTATATGTAGTTTTTGAAAAAGACACAGACGGGAAAGAATTTCCAGTTAACATAAGAATCATGAAGTCTAAACCATCAAACACGATTGATGACCTGACCCAGTTGAATTTAGTGCTTTTGCCAGTCTGTAATGAAAGTGATGTGAGAGATATAAAACTTTTATTCACAGATTACATTACAAATGGTTTGTTGAAATTTGAAGAATATGAAGTGAAGTATAAGGATAGTTCAATCAAAATTGAAGAAGTGAGGGACCGCATCAAATCTGCTGGATATAAGGCAAAGATTGTTTACGACCCCCTAATATGTCCTAAAAAATTCGGTTACACTGTTTTACAAATAAATGATAATGCTCTATGGGTCATTTATGATGAAATCATAGGTGATGGACTGATTCAAAAATGCGCACCTGTTTATAAGTTATGTATGGAGGCGCCTTTAAAGTTGAGGGGGAAATTTACACCAGAGATGTATGAAATCCAGATGGTTAGTAATTTTCCTAAGCTGATCCGTGAAGCCCTAATGATTTGCATGGAGGCAATTCCAATTGAACTTTACCCGGGATATTCAACAAAAGTTGAAAAAGACCCCATGGTAAGTTACTCAGTAAATAAGTTTCAATCTGCTTGCGAAGAACTTTCAAATAGATCATTGAATAGGTCTAATTCTTATTGAAGAATGGATTGATTTTATTTCATTCAAAATTAGGGAAAACTATTTGAAACATGTACTTTATTAAACATCTCTTTTTTAAATGATAACATTTGATGAGCACAGTAAGTCTGAAGACGGCTATATTTATATAAATGTGTCAATAACGCGTCATAAGAATATAGTGTGGTGTAAGATTGATTTGTGAAACCATTTTAAAATGTATTATGAATTCATCAAGTAATAACTCTAAGTAAAAATGTACATCTTACAGATAATTGTGTCCAATGAACCTCTTTTACACTATTGCCTTTCAAGCTTCAATAGAGCCATGATTTTTCAATCATGGAAACTTCTCGTGTTCTTCTTTCTCTTTTCCGGGCTGATTTGAGGCTTCAATAGAGCCATGATTTTTCAATCATGGAAACGCTAAGCGTGAGGGATGCGTCAACCCTGATAGATTGCCTGCTTCAATAGAGCCATGATTTTTCAATCATGGAAACGGCTCTCTCATAAGCCTCATCCACGGCCCATGCAATGCTTCAATAGAGCCATGATTTTTCAATCATGGAAACAACAGCCTTTTCGTAACCTTCATCAATGCACCAGGCAATGCTTCAATAGAGCCATGATTTTTCAATCATGGAAACATGAATTTTTGTTAGGCCTTCAAATATCTGGTCGTTCTGGCTTCAATAGAGCCATGATTTTTCAATCATGGAAACCGTATCCAAGTCCCGTCATCCATACAACATGAAGATTCGCTTCAATAGAGCCATGATTTTTCAATCATGGAAACAATAAGGAATCTTCCAAAGAGTTTTTTATATTTTCATTGCTTCAATAGAGCCATGATTTTTCAATCATGGAAACTTTTTATTTTTTTATTTTGTTTTGTTTTGTTTATTTTTGCTTCAATAGAGCCATGATTTTTCAATCATGGAAACATTAACCCACATTCCATAATCAGTAGAATTAAAAGTTGCTTCAATAGAGCCATGATTTTTCAATCATGGAAACACTAAAAACCCCCGTTTGCGTATATGTGTTTCCATTGAGCTTCAATAGAGCCATGATTTTTCAATCATGGAAACAGATTGGGATAACGTTCGAACAACAATGCATCTTCATTGCTTCAATAGAGCCATGATTTTTCAATCATGGAAACACTACCAATATTTTTAAAAATCTTTTTATATAACCGTTGCTTCAATAGAGCCATGATTTTTCAATCATGGAAACTATTATTTTACCCAGATAACGGCTTTGAGACACCCAGCTTCAATAGAGCCATGATTTTTCAATCATGGAAACAATATCTGTGTCAGGATTGCTTATTCGCATTGGAAGGCTTCAATAGAGCCATGATTTTTCAATCATGGAAACAAGGAAGTTGGAGAGTTTGTATCAGAGCTCAGGGCAGTGCTTCAATAGAGCCATGATTTTTCAATCATGGAAACCCCGCTTTTTTCATATTATAAATTCGCTTTAAATAGTGCTTCAATAGAGCCATGATTTTTCAATCATGGAAACCGTATCCAAGTCCCGTCATCCATACAACATGAAGATTCGCTTCAATAGAGCCATGATTTTTCAATCATGGAAACAAAACTAAAGCTTGACGTCTCACCCGTAAGTGCAAAGCTTCAATAGAGCCATGATTTTTCAATCATGGAAACGGGAGATCATGTATCAATTATTGGGAAGCTCATAGGCAAGCTTCAATAGAGCCATGATTTTTCAATCATGGAAACGACATGTCTTTTTTCATGGGATCAATCTGGAACATATCAGGCTTCAATAGAGCCATGATTTTTCAATCATGGAAACCTGCGAGTGGTAACGTTGTGGTATCAAATGGTCTGACAGCTTCAATAGAGCCATGATTTTTCAATCATGGAAACCATCTCAGTATTGTCAAAATCAACACATTCTGGAATGCTTCAATAGAGCCATGATTTTTCAATCATGGAAACAAGAAGATATTCAACCACATAAAGAGGCTAATGGTAATGCTTCAATAGAGCCATGATTTTTCAATCATGGAAACCCAAAAGAACATAAAATCTTAACACCGAGGAAAGTAGCGCTTCAATAGAGCCATGATTTTTCAATCATGGAAACAAAGGTGGACAGTAGATGCAGAGAAGCAGGTTGTCGGGCTTCAATAGAGCCATGATTTTTCAATCATGGAAACTCAACTTCGGCAGCTCCATATCAATGTGATTGAATCGGCTTCAATAGAGCCATGATTTTTCAATCATGGAAACATCTACCGACAGGCGAGCTGCCGATCGACTATTTCATGGCTTCAATAGAGCCATGATTTTTCAATCATGGAAACTCATCCTACTTTGATGAGGAATATACCAGGGAGTACAGCTTCAATAGAGCCATGATTTTTCAATCATGGAAACGCCTTTGCCCCAGTCCCAGTCATCATCTGCATAATTGCTTCAATAGAGCCATGATTTTTCAATCATGGAAACGAGGTCAATCCAGATGTCATTTATCCACTCCCTATTTTGCTTCAATAGAGCCATGATTTTTCAATCATGGAAACACCGGTGGAGTTGGCACCTTGATCGCTATCGTTGAGTTGCTTCAATAGAGCCATGATTTTTCAATCATGGAAACACGCCTCCAGCGAGAAATGTGTATGATCTTCTGGCAAGCTTCAATAGAGCCATGATTTTTCAATCATGGAAACCTTCTTCACGTTTGCCTATCCAGTTGCCAATGTTAATGCTTCAATAGAGCCATGATTTTTCAATCATGGAAACTCTTTCAGTTCATCTGGTACAGAGGATTTCTATGTTGTGCTTCAATAGAGCCATGATTTTTCAATCATGGAAACATACTAATTCTGTTACTACAGTAACAAAAACAAAAGAGCTTCAATAGAGCCATGATTTTTCAATCATGGAAACGCCTATTCTGGGTGAGGATTTAATCGTGTATGGATACAGCTTCAATAGAGCCATGATTTTTCAATCATGGAAACAGCTATAAATAGCTATTACTCTAAAAAAGATTTCTTAAGCAGTTAAATCTGTTTCTATAGAGGTTCATTAATTTATTTTTGCGAGAGCCAGAAAATGATAAATTGAGATGTTAACTTTCTGAGTTATTTCAATCCCAAATAACCCAATAGTCAAGGTATATTGTTCACCTCGAGAAGGGCATGGTTTATTGCAATCGAATAAGCTCTCGCTAAAATGTCAGAGATATTAACGATCATGATGAGGTCCATATGCCCATCTCCTGACAAAGAAAGTGTTTTTCACCAAAACCGTAGGGTATATAGTTATAAATTTCAGCTCTATATAATTATTGCCGCCCGGTCTTCAAACTTTTTTACAGTTCCCAATGAAATTACTTTTTCTTCAATTCTGGAATTTGAATTTCCTAGCTCAAATATGTATACACTATCTTGAGAATGATTTATTATATGCGAAAGCTCCGATATCATGATAACCCTTTCTTTAATCGACAAGTCACAAAGAAAAACTGAATACTGCAATCCGTTTCCATATCCTCTCATTTTTTTGTATATCTGACTCAGTCTTTTAGGATCTGCAATATCATATGAAACCAAGTACTTTTTTCTCATCTTTCACCTCGTTGTAAAAACTGGATACTGTTTAATTTCTCCACTTAGATAACGTCCCAACAATCTTGCTTGAACTTCAAAAATTCTTCTGTAACTAATGGAATATTTAAAGAGCGGATGAATGATGAGATCATCTAACCTTCTTTCGTATGCTTTTATAACTTTCTTTCTCCCATTTGGATTTAAAGCTACTGCACCACCCCTTCGAATGAAATCGTCATCATTTATTTCATTGCTATTTAAGGCTGTTATGGCTACAGAATCACAAATTATTGGTCTAAATTCTTCCATTAAATCCAATGCAAGGGCTGGTTTTCCGTATTTAGGCCTGTGCAAAAACCCAAGGTAAGGATCAAAACCTACGATTGTTGCGGTAACTGTCATGTCCTTTGCCAGTAAGGCATATAGGTAAGAAAGAATTGCGTTTATAGGGTCCCTTGGGGGTCTTTTGTTTCTGTAATTGAAATGAAACTCTTGTTTATTATCTGTTTTCTTTAACATTTTATTGAAGTTTCCAAAGTAAATCCTGGCTGCTAAGCCTTCAATGCCCATCAGTTCACCTAGATCATTGGCAATTAAACTTTTTCTCGCCAGTTCACTTAGCTTGTCGAGCACCTCTGGTTTGATATCATTTCCGTTCCTTCTTAGCATTGTTCTAGAGTTTTTAATTTTCCCGTTTATAAATCTTCTTGCAATTTCCATTGATTTCTCAATTTTCGAGGCAGTTTCAAACTGTGTGATTCTTAGTTGAATGTTCTTACTTGAAAGTCCATTGGTAATACCAGTGAACCAACCTCCTGTAGAAAAATAACATATGGGAATGCCTCTCTTGCACAACTCCTTTATTGTTTGTGTTGATACCTGAATGTTTCCAAATATAGAGATGCTAGAAATTTCAAGTAAACGATAGCTTCCAATGGTTTTATCATCTTTCTTTGCCACTAGCTCTTCACCTCTCTTGGATAGGTATGCTCCCTGTTCGCCAATATAGAATGGATAAGAATCTGTCCTAGCTGGAAACAATCTTCTTACATCGCTTCCTGTTTTCTCCAATTTTTCTTCTATGAGAGAATTCGTTTCATCTGGTAGACAGATTGAAACAAGAGAACATTTAACACACTTTGGACTATCTATTAAAGGATCCGGGATAATCTTTCTATCTGCTACCTCTCTGGCATTCTTAATAATATTTTTTGCCCATTCGATTGTAATCTCACCTATATTAAGATCTATTTTTTGGTTAGTTGCTGCATAATAAACTGTGGCGTCAGTGCACTTATAACCATTTTCCTTGAGGATCATTGCCTGGACAGTAAGCTGTAACCTATCCGAATCCCATATTCCTCCTTTGCCTTCAAATGGCCTGCCCTTTTTGTATTCAACAGGCTTAACTGCTCCTCCTCTTCCTTCAATTAGATCGATTTTTGCTACAATTCCTTCCTCCTCAGAAGACAACGTGACTGAGGTCGCATGTATTTCTTTGTCGGCTTTGCTTAAATCATCTGGAGACGGAAATTCTCCACTCTCCTTATCAACCCTTTCGTGTTTGATTCTTCCTTCTACAGTGTCTGAAGAATCTTGGAAATATCCACTAATGTATTCAAGATAAAATAACCTATGACAGTATTCAAACTCATTTAACATTCTAAGTGGAATATAATCTATACCTTCTTCATCATTACTCGTTGCCACCTTCCTCTGCCTCCTGAACTGGCATAAATGTACCAAGTCCAAAGTGAGCACCATATCCTATAGAGAATGGTCCCCTTAAGTCATCTTCAAAGATAAGTTCGAACCCATATCCCAAATTGACAGGGTCATTTTTTCTGCTTCTCCTGAAATCCAACCAGTAATAACTATGGCCATTTCCGGACAATTTATTGAGATATTTAATTGACAGCGGTTTAGGTAATCCCTGATTTAAAAGCTCATGAATAAGTTCATTGCACAGCCATTTGTAGTAGTCTCCTCTCCCCTTTCTGTAATGCCTCGTAAATACTACAGGGGTTACACTTTTAAATCTTTTGGATTTCTGTATGATACTTATTTCATCGTCATATCCCCATTCTTCAGGAACGAGTTTAATATCAGGCTTTCCATTCGACTGCCATAGGGATCTTGTTCTGTCAAGGGCTAGCAATTCTTCTTTAGTGAAATATTCTCTGTTTCTTATTAAAATATGACTTATCCTCCCATCATTTCTCAAGTCAAGCGGAAGGATAAAAATATGCCTGTGCCCTTTTGAAATAGAACCATCCAGATTTATTCCACTTAAATGTACCGATCTCCCTTTATTAAATATTTTTCCATAGACTCCATTAATTTTCTTGTGGATTCTTTCTGCTATGATCAAAGAATCAATAGCCATCGGTGGTACCTTTGAATCTATTGAATACAGGAAGTTGTTAATTTTAAGGACTCCAGCCCCTGAGCGAATGCTTTTATTTCCTTTCGATTCTGGTTTTTCAATTGAATAATAAATATATTTTAATGCATAGGGAGAACTTATTCCCTTGGAGATTACATCGGAAGTCGTAAGCATTAGTGCATCTAACCACTGAGTTTTATTTTGGATTTTATAATCCTTCTTTGCAACAGGAATTGCAACCTTGACTTTTTCCTTGTTATCGTCAGAATGATCTAAATCTTCTAAAGGTTGAATATTTATTTTGGTTTCGAATTCTTTCAAATCCCTTATAGTTTCAATTTTTACCCATGAATCACTTCTGCCTAGGTAATTTATTAGTGATAATATCTCTTCCAATTTTTGTACTTCTATCTCTGTAAATTCTACCTCTTTCCAGATAATATATATTGGGTCCCTAGGATTGGTGCATATAAAGCCATCATATATAAGCTGCTTTTGAGTGCTGTCCTTTAAGTTTTGACTCATAAAACTTAGTATTACTCCCTCAGTGAATCTGGGTGCACTGAATACTGGAGGCTCTTCAGATAATTTTTCAATTATCGTTTGCAGGGTATTAATATCCCAAGATGGGCGCTTTCTAAGCCATGAATCAATGATTGCCCTCGCTATTCGATATGGTGATGGAGGGAATTCTGGGATGCCCTCATTTACATTCCTTCCCCACGGGGTAGAGTGGTATCTACCCGATAATAGAGTTATTTTGAAGGCTATCATAAAACATCATTTATTCGTCATCTAATGTATTATCTTCATTTTCTGCATCTACATTCTCCTCGCTATTGTTCGGCTTGTCCCTCTTTTCAGTCCATTTTGCATTTACATGCAATCTTTTAACAGGAGGCGTGTTGAAACTATGTTCACATTTTTTTATGAGGTCGTTCAGGGTTTCTATTATTTCCTTTTCCTCCGGAAATTCTACATATTCATCTTTTTCTATATTAATTGCAACGTTACTTTCGACCTTCAGATCGCATGCAGTCCTAAGTCTGAGAGAGCTGTCTAGGAATTTTCTTATCTTTAACAAACAGAGGAAGAAGACAAGTTTAGTCTCATCCTCTCCAAGTTCATAACTTTTCAGAAGAGACGTATCTATATTGAAATACGCGTCAATATTCTCTGCCGTATATTCAGTCCTGTGATAGGGGACGTTTCCGTACACATCTGCTTTGATTTCATCTGTCCTCAATTTTCCTGTTGGGTCTATTGGATTATTTTTAACCCCGCCTGTAGAAACCTCCTTAATATTCTCAGCTTCTATAAATGAGCTCAGAATTCTTGGTAATTTTAACCTGCCGTCCTCAAGATTTGCCATAAAAATTCCGTGGATTAAGGAATTAACATCATATTTAAAGACTGCCTTTGCCACCTTTCTCCAGTTCATGGGCTGACCTTTGTAATACGAGGCTTCCTTCTTTAATTCTTCCCTGAAGTTTTTATCTGATATTATGTAAGGCGAGTTCATTCTATGTGCCTCGATGAGAGATGATGTAAATTTCGACTCTCCATCAGTTGACAGTTCGGATACTATATATGAAATTCCTTTCAGGCTTTCAATTACATTGTATCCGTCTGCACCAATTATAGTTGATTCAAGCCTATTTGCCATGGATTGGGCGCTTTCAACTAGAACCATCCTTGTTCCATCTGGTCTTTGAAACTCGGCTGCACCTATTTCTGGAAACCCTGTTGGCTGAAACCTATCCCCCTGTTTTGGTTTTAGTTTGACATCCATTAACAGTCTTGGCTCTTCAACCAATATTTTATAATCGAATTTTTTATTCGTCATTGTCATCAGCTTTACTTATGACCATACTCTTTAACTCCTTAAAATCTTTTTCCCTTAGTGGAAATAGCAAAGATGCCACATACCTTTTTTCCATAGGTTTTAGACTTTCTATCCTTATGGGATATATGTTTCCCTTCATCATCTGGATATTTACCAATCGGTATACCTCTTTAGATTTACCGGTTAGGAGTAGTTTTATTAAATTTCTATCTGGACTGAAACTAACCTTTGAGTTTAGAGAAAATTGCTCCGGAGAAGTATACAGTTTTACCAGGGCCCAGAGTCGATCTAGTGGATAAGCAAACGATGAGTTTTTTGAAATATTGTCATTCATCTCTTTGATATTTTGTGTTGACTTGTTATCATCCCATCTAATTAATGAAAATGCAAACAAAAGCTCTTCGATGCATCTTTCATCTATTTCACCGTTTATAAATTTCATCACATCACTAAGACTTAATTTAATCTTAGAAAACGATGGGAGGTTAGAATTTTTGTTTAGTTGAGCGTGAGTTAGTCTTTTTATTAATGTGTTTATCATTTTTTCTGTAAGATTAACGCCTGTCCATGAAAACTGACCTATATTATTATCCCATATTCTGTCATCTTGAGGATTTGTCCCTTCAATATTTGACCTAAATGAACCAACTTTTTCAGTTTTCCTTATGGAAGAAAGGGAAAGAGCTATCCTAAACTCACAACTTTTATCATCACACTTATTTATCCAGTTAGTACTCAACCCAAACAATGGCCTGATTTTCTGCCCTCCCTTATTTTCATATTTTCCCCTAACCCTGGAAAAAGACATTTCTGCCCTTCCAAGGGACCTTAGCAATCGCACAGCATTTATAGGATTTCCATTATTTAGAAGATCATACGTGGATTCATATAGATTTCGTTTTATGGATTCATATACTTTGGGTAAGCTCTTCCCCGTTCCTTTAATTACTTTCAGATTTTGTTCAAATGTCCTATATACTAAATCCAGATCTTCAATCAGGTTTACATATTTACTATATTTAACTCTATGAATACCGGAAGGCAAGGCTATGTAAGCCTGGCCCCTTCTGACAAGAAAACAATATCTCAAGAATCCAGTTATGCCCCTATCCACTCCTAGGGAATTTATAGCTTGAATGAAGTCCATTCCTTTTCTCACCACTTTTCCCTTTAAGGCTACTCTTCCTTCCTTGAATAAAGACTTAAGTTCGTCTGCGTAGGAATAGTTATTCCATATTGGTGCCCATATTTCCATCGATTTCTTGAAATCCGACACGTTTGAAGATTCGTAACCATAAGGAGAGTATGAAACGGTGAATGGTGTAACAATTTTTGTTTCTCTAATAGCATTTCTTCTTCCTATGGAATTGCTCCAGATAAGAATGCCCTCCATCATAAGAATAATGTCCCATGGATTTATTTTAACTGTGTTTGTTTCTATTTCATTACCCTGATTGAACCCTCCGGCTTTTCCTGGATCAAATTTGCCAACGGCAGATTTCAGGAGTTTATCGGTTAAGTCTCCGAACAGGGAATTTCTCAGTAATTCAGTACTTGAATTATTCTTGTCTACAAATACCTTTATTAATGAAGAAATAAACAGACTTGAGTAATCCAACCTGCCTTCGTTTCCACCACTGCCAGACAAGGGAGGGAAAACAGGTTTCCCCTCAGCATTAATGAGTATGGATGCATCTATCCACTCTAGATACCTTTCATTTATTGTGTCCCTTAACTTTGTTACAATTTTACTTTTGTATTCATCTCTCATTATTTGATAAAAATTATTATTGATTTTTCCGAATTCTTTAATTTCTGGTTTTAGATTAAAATTTTTAACTGCACTTAAAGTATGAATAGTATCATCGTTTATCTTATCCGTATTCCCTAATTTTTTAATTATTTTGACTTTAAGATTTTCTACTTTTTTTAATTCCTTTCCTTTTTCTCTTTCAGTGAACTTTTTATTTAACTCCCCTATAGTTGGAGTTGAAGCGAATATATCTGGAAAAGACTTTTTAAGTGTTTCCATAATCAAATTGTAAGTTGAACTGAAGTCAGAAAATCTCTGTTCTCCAATATCTAAAATTTTTTTTATGTTCTCTTTTGCCTCAGAGTCATTGGGATAAAAGCCACTGCCACCGTTCCAAGGGGATAGTATTGGGGATGGACTATATTCTTCAGAAAAAAATCTAATTAACTCGTCTTGGTCACATTCAGTTTTTATTACTAAGGAATTATTCTCCCACCTGGACATTACTTTTTCATCTTTCTGCTCGGATATTATTTTGATTATACCCAAAGCTTTTAGGTATGAGCTAAGGGGCTCTATTTGACAGCCATATAACTTATGCTCCATTATAAACCACCACTTGCTCTTTGATCTGCAGCCCTCAATAAAGATTCTAAATAAGCTAACCTAAAAATGCCTATTTCCTTGTCTTTAACCATATTTAAAACGGTCTGTACCCAGCTCTCGTGAGAAGATTTTGAACCCAGTTCCATTAAATCCAGATTTAGAATAACATTTTCTTTTATAACATTGGGCAGATTTACCTTTTTAATTACATCACCGTCCCATACACCCTTTGCAAATCTTATTTTCTCATCATTAGGTACTACTTCTCCTGGCATAGACCTGATAGATGTCCTTATTTTTCCGTGATGAGACAGTGCAAGAAAAATCGCAATGGGCTCAACTTCACTTTGAAATGCTATTAATGCTGATGCTAACTCATGACGGAAGTACTTTCTTCCGCCTTTTGGATGATTTATCCATTTATCATATGGAGCTTTTGCTATCTGGTTCTCGTCGACCTCTTTTGGAACCCCTTCAAGTTTATTAATTTTTGATTGAAATGCCGGATGTCCCTTACCTGCATCATGCCATAGGGCTCCTTTTAGAAGAGCATCCTCAAAGTTTTTCGAATTCTGAGGAATGCCTATAACATTTACTATATCAATACATTTATTGACTACTTCTTCAGTATGCTTATAAATGGACTTCCACGGAAATTGGGATGGAATGTCATCACTAAAGCTACAGGTTTCTTTTATGCTTCCAGAACTTTGATTTTGTGCAACAACCAGAACCTCATTTTTATACTTTAGAGACCAGCCAATCACCTCGGAATAATGCCCCTTTTTTGAGTCTAGCATCACTATTTGACCATGATATAGCCTTTCTCCCAACCTAAGCATGTTCCATTCTCCATTTATCCAATCCCATTTATACAATATTTCATCTTTAGAATTTTTCAATAGATCATATATCTCATTTAGTGGCACAGGGCAAAGTTCATCCCTTTCCGGTAAATTCTCCTTTTTTAAATTTTCTTGATCTAAATCACGCCAGAAAACTGAAACATGCCTTTCGTCTGAATTTCTTACAAATCTTGAGATATCTATATCATAATCCGTTAGATCGGGTGATGTATCAAATAATTCCAAAATATCTTTTCTTCTAAGCGATCCATCGTTTTTAATATCAAAATCCTTACCGTTAATACTTGATAATGAGAAATGTTCCCCTTCGATCTGCATAAGAAATTTTCTGGATTTCTCTATCTCTAATGCTTCATATGGGACTGATGTAGTTTTACCTTTTTTATCAACTGGATCAATCCAGAAAATATCTGATTGATCATATTCTCCCGAACGGTTACATCTTCCAAATCTCTGTACAAGTGATTGCATTGGAGCAATTTCTGTGAACAGGGTTCTGCAGGAAATATCAACTCCTGCTTCAATTACCTGAGTTGTTATTATTATACTGTCCTTACTTTCGCTATCATTTACTAACCTTTGAATGATTTTCTCCTTATCAATAGGTCTAAATTGCGAGTGTAAAAGCAAAATTTCAGGTATCTTTGTGTGCTCTTCCTTATTTGATCTGGATAATACCTTCTGAACGTCTTGAAATAAAGTTTTGGCCCTTTCCACAGTGTTGACTATTACAATAGTTCTGGAGTCTGTCTTGTGATTTTCAACTATTTCAATTGCAAGTTCATAACTTTTTGATGTATTATTTTTTGAAGCTGTTACTCTCTTATACGAATTTATTATTTTATTTATTTTTGTATTTTCTTTGTCATGCTCTGATAACGTTAATATCTCTTCATCTGCAATAGTTCCTTTAAAGTCGACGGTATAAAACCATTGCTTGTTTAAGGTTGCACTCATCCATATTGAGTACGCTTCCTTAATCGTTCCAAAATAATTTCTATGAGAATCTAGCTGAATGCTTGTAGTTAATCCCGAACCCATTAGTTGAATTTCGTCTAATACCCACAGAGAGTCATTATTCAATAATCCAAACTGAATTGGCCATCTATATCTGCTTATTCCATATCCCCTGTTCAGTGCTCTAGACAGTAGCATATCCTGTGTTCCTACTATTATCATATTATTTTCTGGATAAATATCCCATGGAGTGCTTTCTTCTCCTCCCATTAGGGTAACTACAGAAATTTTCTCTTTTTCCTTAAAATCTGGGGTATATTTAATTATCTTTGACGGATTAATTTTGTCCAACTCTAAATCTCCAGAAAGAAGACCTAAATGGTTTAACCATAATAATGCACTATCTCTTGTTTGCTCTACTATAACCCTCATGGGAAGAACGTAAACTAACCTCCTAGGGGTAGCATTTCTTAAATCATCTATCTTATAAAACCTCCTCCAAACCCATCCTATTATTATGTTAGCAGTCTTTCCAAGACCTGTTGGAATGTTGATCCACTGATATAAGTTTTTACTTTTAGCAAAATTGGACTGATATGGATATGGTTGTTGTCCAGTTGCTCTCTGAAAAAAGGCTTCATACGATTCGTTTAAATTATAATCCATGATAAAGACTGATAAACTGTACTGTATATTTAGTTTTTTACAGAGCACTGTTACAAATATCTAACACATAGAACTTGGATTTTATTAAATCTATTACTTCAAGCGTGAAGTTCAAGATGAAACATTAAATACGCACCAATGCATTGATATTGGATATTTCCATGAGCTCAGAACTTTTTGACATACTGAAGGATTTTGGCCTCACTGACTATGAGGCCAGAGTAATGGAATCTTTACTTGTTAACGATTCGCTCACCCCTGGAGAAATAGTCTCCATATCGGGCATACCACAACCAAGGGTTTACGATGTTCTTGGAAAATTAAAGGAAAAGGGTATGGTTGATGAAAGCCCCGGGAAGAAAAAGATGTACAGGGCGAGGGACATTGAGGCATCTCTTGGCATGAGGGTGAAAGAACTGAGCACCGGAATTGGAAGAATCAAGAAGATAGTACAAAAAACAAAAACTGCCAAATCCAGTTCTAAGCCATACCTGTGGCTCATGGAGACAGAAAGGGTAATCGTAAATGAGATGAGAAAAAGAATCGACAGTGCGAGGGACGAGATTATAATATCATGCAGCAAGACAAGGCTCATAAGAATGCGAGAAAACCTCATAAATGCAATTTCAAGGGGAGTTACCGTAGCAATAGTTATCTTTCCGGAACCCGACAAAAAGCTACTAGATGATTTCAAAGGTGCCATAATAAAGGTAAGATCTGGGTTGACTTCGGAAGTGCTCATAACAGACAGGTCAATGGCTATAATCAGTATCGGCAAGACAATGGAAATGAAGGATTATGCACTGCTGAATGAAGAGGATGAAATAATTCACATAACAGGATACTTCTTTTATCATACAATTTGGGAACCATCCAGTATCTATTCAGCACCCCATAACCTTTCAAAACACACATTCAGAACTACTTGGCTTCTTTGTGATGCACTGAATATGACTTACAAGGTATCAGATGGGATAAGGTGCCGGCTCAGTGGATGGAGAAATGGAAAGGAGATAACCATAAATGGCATTATCGATAGGGTGGAGATAGTAAATGGCCTTAAGCATTCAATCTATATACAAACTGGAAAGAAGATATACTCTGTGGGTGGAAAAACTGCTAGGGAAGAGGACATTGCCATGAAGAAAATAGAAATACTGAGCTGATGAATTTCAAATTTTTTTGTTTCTTAAAGAAAATTATCATCCATAAATTAGCACCTACTCGTTCATGATTTTAATAATTTTGTGAAAACTGTTATAATAATACTACTTTGAGTTGTCTGTTTTACTTAATATAAATTATTATTATATTATATATATTTGTATTATAAGAATGCATTTTTGCGCACTTTGTAATGATATTGATTAAAGTTTTAAAAAGAATTATATCCCCAATATGACTTAACCTTTAATGGATATTAAATGCTGGTCAAACAGCGCTTATTTCAGGTATAATGTAAATAAAAATGAACCGCTTGTTTCTTTCAATGGCGAATCAGAAATTTCATCAGATAATAATCTGAAGGATTTTGGCATTGAAATCAAAGAAAATCAAGGTGAACTGCTTCTTTTGCTTCCCCTTCCACTGAATGCCCACATACTCGGACTGGGAGAAAGGGCAGTTGGCATGGATAGAAAGAGGAAGAGACTTATATCAAAGAATAGAGACCCGGGAGGATACGGAAGGAACAATGATCCACTTTACATTTCCATACCTTTCTATTTTCAGGTTGTTGACGGAAAGCCCGTGGGCATATTCATAAATTATCCGGGAGAGGTCATATTTGATTTCGGTGTTGAGGTATACAACAAGACTAAAATCACTGTAAAATCCGATTCTGTTGAATTCTTCATTTTCACTGGAAATTCCACAAATGAAATATTGAAATCATATTCAACCCTTACAGGAAAGACGTTTATGCCACCTAAATGGGCCATTGGCCACGCAATTTCAAGATATACATATTATCCTTCAGATGTGGCGGTTGAAGTGGTCAAAAGGTACAGGGAATTCCTTCCCGTTGAATCTATATATCTGGATATTCACTATATGGAGGATTACAAGCTGTTCACATGGAATAACGAGCGTTTCGGAGATGGCTCGGATTTTATCAAGAGAATACATGATATGGGTGTAAAGGTCATACCCATTGTTGATCCTTCCATAAAGGCAGAGCAAAATTACGATGTTTTCAAAAGAGGCCTGGGATCATACGTTGAGGATAGCAACAGGGATATTTATACAGATAAGATGTGGCCGGGAAAATCAGTTTTCCCTGATTTTATAAATAAGAATGGGCAGAATTTCTGGAAGGATGAAGTTAGATCATGGATGAAGCAGGGCGTGGACGGAATCTGGCTCGACATGAATGAACCAACAATCTTAACAGAGGATCATATGTTCGATCCTAAATCGCTCCACAGGCTTGATAACGGCAAGATGATATCTCATGAAAAGGTCAGAAATGCATATCCATATCTTCAATCCAGGGCAACTTATGAAGCAATGGAAGATACTGGAAAACAGCCATTCATCCTGAGCAGATCAGGATACTCAGGCATACAGAAATATGCAGCTATCTGGACAGGGGACAACCTCTCGACATGGGATGATGTGAAGTTGCAGATTTCCATAGTTACAGGTTTAGCCATATCTGGTGTAGCAGTCGTAGGGTGCGATCTGGGAGGTTTCTTCGGAAGCAGCACTCCTGACCTCATTGCCGCCTATTACAGGATGGCCCTGCTCTTCCCATTATACAGGAACCATAAGTCTATGGATGGCAATGACCAGGAGGTATTCCTCTTATCAAACAGGGCAAAGAGTGATATTGAAACAAGTGTACACCTTAGATACGACTTCCTTGATCAGATATACAATGTGATCTATCAGTCACACAAATCCGGTACACCTACAGTGTCACCAGTGGCATTCCAGAACTTCAAGGATAATGAAAGTTTCTTCATCGAAGATGAATACTATCTTGGTGATAATATCATATATGCGCCCCAAATATATGAGAATGCTACAGAAAGAACTGTATACCTTCCGGATGGAATATGGTACGATTTTGAGAAGGAGATAATGATGGAAGGCAACTGCTATTTCAAAACGGAGAATAACTATCCCATATACGTGAGACAAAATTCATGTTTCATCTTCAGGGGAGAGGCAATGGTTACTGGCGATGGCAAATTCAGTGTATACTTCAATGAAAAAGAATATGAAATCACATCTGAATCTGGAAAGGTAGTTGTTAAGCCAGAAGGATTGAAGGTAAAAAATATAAAGGGCATGAAAACTAAGGATCATGAATAAAAGTGGATTTAAGAAGCAGATCGTCTTTTCAATCCCTTTTGAGGATGGGGATGAATCATGCTATCTGAAGGGTAGTTTCAACTGTAATGGTGACGGAAGTATTGAACTGCTGAAATCTGCAGACGGCAAACAGTGGGAAATACTTTTAGGTCTTCTTCCTGGAACATATAATTATTATTATTCTGTAAACCAGTACAATCTTTTCAATGAACACAGAGAACGAATTAAAAAACCAATAACTCTGCATGTAAAGCAGGAATTCTTTTTTCACGATCCAGAATCTTCCCGTTTCTTTTCCAGAAATGGAGGATTTTTTGTAATAAGATGCGTAACACCCCCTGAGATTAAAAATGTAAAAATTGAACAGGAAAGAAACAGGAAGGAAAAGAGCGATTTCAAGTACAGGTCTTCAGACTATAATCTCTTTGAATTTGTAAGCAAAAGTAATGGAAGTTATGTTTTTAAAGATGAAATAGGAAATAAATATGGCCCATTTGCTCCACCTGACATTGATGAACCATCGAGAACACCAGGTGTTATATACCAGATTTTTCCAGATAGATTCAACAGGAAGGGTTCGCCTGATTCCAAACTCGCAAAATGGGGTGAACCACCATCAAGAGATTCATTCTTTGGAGGCAATATAGAGGGGATTATTGAGAAGATTCCATATCTGAGAGATCTCGGTGTGGAACATCTTTACCTCACACCCTTCTACAAATCCATAAGCAATCACCGGTACGATATAGATGATTATTTTGCCATAGATCAGCGATTTGGAACTTTGGATCAGCTGATCAGCATGTCAGGAGAACTACAAGAAAATGGCATTTCAATGATCCTCGATATGGTTTTCAACCACACATCCATATATTTCCCGCAGTTTGTGAAGGAGTTAAAGGAGAAGCTCCCTCACCATAAGAGCTGGTACAAATTCATAAAAGATACAGAGGAGGGAATGAGGATAAGATGGACTGTTAAGGATGGAAAAACAGATGCACTCTATGAATCCTTTCTCGATAATGGGGGTATGCCCAAGCTGAATCATAGAAATGAACTGGTAAAGAAATTTATGCTTGATGTGATGGAATTCTATGCTGAAAAATTGAATGTTTCATTTCTAAGATATGATGTGGCTGACTCAATAAATCTTGATAGCATTGGGGAAATATTCAGAAAATTCAGAGAGAAATTCCCTGAAATTGGTCATATTGCTGAGGTGTGGTGCATTTCTGATATATTTTTCCGCGAAGGATTATACACATCATCCATGAACTACCAATTAAGAAAATTGATCATCTCATTGATGAAGAAGGAGATTAGTCCAGGAAGGATGAATAGTGAACTCCTGAATATGAGATTCATACTTGGAGATGACGTATACGAGAAAATGATGAATATTGTGGATTCTCATGATACACCCAGAATAAGAACAATGCTTGGAAGCGAGAAACTTGCTATTGCATCCTATGCGATAACATTGATAATGGATGGAATGCCCAGTATATATTACGGTGATGAACTATCCATGGAAGGTGGCCCAGATCCGGATTGCAGACGAACAATGAAATGGGAAAGAGTGGGAAATGATTTTAATCTAAGATTTAGAGATCTTATAAGATTAAGAAGGGGAAACCCTGCTGCCTATAACGGAATAATAAGATTCAGCAGGGAAAGAAATGGGCTCGTGAGGATTGTAAAATATTCAATAGATCAGAAAATAGAAATGAAACTGAACCTTAGTCATAATAAGGTTAACTTACCAGAAAATAAGAATAAAATTTCAAATAATACAGTTTTTAAGGTTATTGGCACTGAAGAATTTTCGATTCAGATTCATTAAAAATTTGTAAAGACGCTATCACAATATATAGTTTAAACAGAATAGATTGGTGCCACAGGGTTCAGCTGACTGCCTTTGGCATATCCTCTTCCTGATATTTCTTCCTCCCATATTTATATATGAGGCTGCCAGTATTTGTCTCAAACAGGTATATGGATTTTGGATCGATTACGACCATGGATCTGTCACCCAGTGCAAGCTTTGAACTTACAACATCTTGCCTTACTATGTTGTCACCGTGCTGTGTTTTGAAATATTCATATATACTCTTTCCCAGATTCTGAATCAGGTTCAATTCTACAGCGATACCATCATCACCAAGCTGCACATCCTCAGGCCTCATCCCGACCATGACGTCCCTGGGAGTCTCCCTTTCCGTATGTATATCAGGCATTTCTACCGTGAAATCTTCAAGCTTCAGGTATGTTTTTCCATCCTTCACAGTGATCTCCCCGGGAATCATATTCATCGCTGGATCTCCAAGGAAAGTTGCGGAGAACGTATTCACAGGTAATGTGTATAGATCATTTGGATTTCCCATCTGCACTATCTTTCCTCCATTCATGAGGCATGCCCTGTCTGCGAGTGTTGTTGCCTCTACCTGATCATGGGTTACATACACGGTTGTTGTGTTGAATTCTCTCTGAAGCCTCTTCAATTCCACCCTCATCTGTCCCCTGAGTTTAGCATCCAGATTGCTCAGAGGTTCATCCATTAAAAACAAACTTGGTTCTCTTACCAGAGATCTTGCAAGGGCCACCCTCTGCTTCTGTCCACCAGATATTTCCCCAGGCTTCCTGTCCATAAGTTCCAAGATGCCGAGTGTTTTTCCAATCTCCTCAACT
>JAKBRR010000065.1 GCA_021845325.1 Thermoplasmata archaeon | reverse complement strand
GACAGTTGCCGGGGGATATTACAACATTGGAAAGTTCCGCTTCAGTTGATGAAATTAAGGCTGCAATATCAGAATTCAGGAAAGAAAGTAACAAATGATTAAAGGGAAACTTGAATTCATTTTAAAGGAAGCAATTTTAAGTTCTGTGGAACAATTGATCTGGTAGGTTATTTGATCGAGTCCAATCGCATAAATAAATTAATCCAAATATTAGTGTCTTCGAACATGTGAGTTTAAGAAAATGTAGAGGCATAGAACTTGACGAAATGACCAATTTTTCAGGAGTAGGAAATACGACAAAGCTCGTTCTTTTCTCTTTTAACAATGGCCATTAACAGAATATTGACTGTGGAAGAATTAGTGTCGGAACTCGTAGGTTAAGAATAATAAGTGGAGTACAAAATAAATATTCAGTAGATAGGGTACCTACTGAAATAACGATCTAATATTCTATTTGGACGGGACATATTGAAAGCTACAATTAGAGTCAATTGATGTACTTGAATCCAAAACCTTTCGATAATAGCCCTAAACAGATGTTCCCGCGGTTTCGACATATTTTTCTGCTTTATCACGAAGTTTCTTATCATCTGTGATAAGCTCGGACCTGGTCGAATATGCAATTTGTATATAAGATGCATCATAGAATGTCAGACCTTCCTTAACTGCAATTTTCAACGTATTCACAACATCTATATTGATATACTTCATTTTTTCTATTAATAAGGACGCTGAAAGAATTATTTTTTCTCCCTGAGACTGATTCAATCTTTTTGTTAAGTGGACTTGTTTCCACACAGCATTACCTATCTCGTAAAGTGCCAGATTAATAGTAGCGGATTCTGAAAAATCAGGTAAAGTGCCTTCTTCCAATAAATTTAATATTGCCGAAGCGTCAAAAATTTTCATCTTGAATCACGGTTTTCCCTTATGCTGCTTACCCAACCATCCTTACCCACTTTTTTTAGCCATGGCTGTATCTCCTGCATCAGGAGCATAAGTTCGTCAAGCTTTTTCTGATTTATGGTTTCCTCCAGACTCTTTCTTATTGTGGCGGATATATCAACCTTTCTTTCTTTGGCTTCTTTCAAAAGTTCGCGGCTGATCTTCGCTGATACTGTGACTTTTTCGTTCATAAATACTTATAATTTTGTAGTATTTAATTGTAATTTAAATTTATACTTATTATTTTTACTTAATAAATCGAACTACAAAAAAACTCAAGGAAGAAAGTCTTCAGGCTGAGAATATTTCAATAATGTCCACACAATAAAGGAAGTATTAGTGGCAATGTAGCGAGAGGTATAAATTAGATCACAGTGTTTAATTGATAAAAGAGAGTTGACCTCGACAGGTACTTCGAGAATTTAACAATTAAAAAATTTCGGGAAACAAATAGCTTATACAAAAGATTCCTTAAGGTATAGTATTATAACTCACCTTTCACAACAAGAAGCCACCGGGGGGATTTGAACTCCCGACCTGCTGATTACGAATTACAATTTGTACATTTTCGAAACAGGGTCAAAAGGCTAATGGACAATAATTACTTCCTAGATAGTGTTGTTCTACAGCTATAAAATTATCATATCAGTTAGCAAATAAAAAAATTATGAGAATGTAATAAACACATTCTCAGCAGTGTAAATTAGATTTGTTCTATTATTGTCCAGATTTTTTCTCCTTTTTGCTCTGGCCCTTAAATCCTATTATCATTAGCACTAATCCAATTACAAAAAATATTACACCACCTATGAAACCACCAACAGCATCTCCAAATTGAGTGCTTACTAATGCATTATTAGTAGCATTGTTTAATGCATTACCATTAGCTATTTGTGTACTGTTATATGAATAATGACCGTAAGCAACTGCACCAAAACCCAATAGCGCGACCCCTATTATAAGAAGTATAATTCCTAAAATCAATGTCCCTTTTTTCACTTTTAATATACGATATGGATACATATAAATGTTTCTTTTAGATTGTTTTTTTTAAGTCATTGAATTAAACTATGCTCCAATGTACAATCACTGGTCATAAATGGTTAAAATCACTGATTATGGAAATAATTTAGGTGTACAAATATTTCATTTCTGATGGTTTAACAACATTTATCTCGGTACGAAAATTCTACTAAGTCATAAGACTACTCCAATTAGGAGAGCAATTTTCAATCAATTAAATTAACGTCAGTACAAATCAGATGATTGTGAATTTTATTGTGAAAAATTCAGATTCGTAATGTGAAAAGTTGTCATGAATATTACACTGAATATTATGTATAATTAAGTAGACGAATAATCACAATAACAAACATATGGAAAACGCTTCAAAACAGAGAAGAAACCACATTGATTCAATTTATACTTACAGGAAAGTGAAAATCAGTTGATTATGGAAATAAACGCTTTGCACTATGTTAAGAGATCAATCTTTTGTAATATAAGCCACCGGGGGGATTTGAACCCCCGACCTGCTGATTACGAATCAGCTGCTCAACCAGCTAAGCTACAGTGGCAGGACTCACAAAAGAGATTCTATGGCAATACCTGAAGGAATCTTAGGGTAAAAATATGTTGACTTCGGCGGCATGATCTCTCCGGCAAGGACTTCATTCATGAACTCTTCTTTATCCCAACCGGGCATAAGAATTGCATATGATGCATTTTTTCTGTCAACTGAATTTATCGCAGTAGCAACGTCGTTGGTATATTCGATGAGGCTGTCCTTTGCCTCCTGACTCAAGTTAAGAGTTCTTCTAAAAACGAAGTAATCAACCAGGAATGGAGATGATAACCCCTTAAGGTTCCCTTCAAGGAATTCTTTTCTGATATTTTCTTTAATTGGTATCAGCGTGTTGAATCTTCCATCGTATAACACGATCTCTCCATCAGAGTGGTAATTATTCATTGTTTCCACCCGGAAAACATCTGAAATGTTTTGCAATATGGAAGCCGTAGTGTGTTTATTGTCCTTTACTATCCTATGGATTCCACCTATTTTGATCGCCCTCTCATAGACGGATGTAATATATGTTAAGGAATATCTCCAAAAGTCTCTTTCTGTCTGGCTATTTGCAGACCCAAACAGATCCTTGGAAGCTCTTATTCTGTGATGTCCATCCGCGATAACTGAATTTTTGCCTCTCAATATATCTTGAATTTTAAGGAGGCTCTGTTCTTCTTTTATGATATAAATATAATTTTTTACACCAGTAGATTCTTCGATTATTTTATCAGGCAATTTTCCAGATATGAGTCTGTTAAGGGTCTTTTCTAACTGATTTTCAAATGAAATCAGGAAAACAGGCTCAAGCTGACTCCAAAGTGCTTCCATCAGCTGACGTCTCTGTATTACATAAGCTTCGATGGTATCTTCATGAGGTTTTATTGTATTTTCCTCAGATATAATGTCTGTAAGGCAGATAACCCCCAGCCTCTGAAATGTTTCTGAATTGTGCTTAAAATACTGGGACAAAACTATCATAACCGGTTCATCAGTTCTTACAAGAACGCCATCGGAAATCCATCTCTTCAGTAAATTGTATGAGCTTTCATCGCTCCATGTAAGTCTGCTTAAGTGGGACACATTGTAAGGTATCTTAAGCAGAGCTTTTTCCTGGTCTTCCGGAATGGTATCAAATGGTGGCGATACAACATTTTCCAGACTTTTATTATATAGGAAAGGCTTAAACGGTTTAACTATCAATTTATATCATTACCTTAAGATTGAATTGAGTTCATTTATATCATCCATGTATCCATCCTCACCCTTTGGGGTTTCAAGGATCATTGGCTTCCCCCTTATTTCTTCATCGAAGATAAAATTCCTGAATCCATCCAGACCAATAGTTCCTTTTCCAATCTGTTCATGTCTGTCTACCCCTGAACCCTTCCCTTTTTTTGAGTCATTCATATGAAAGCCAAGGAGATATTTTGAACCAAGATTGGATTTTAAATCATCCATGGTTTCTTTATATCCTTCAGGAGAAACGATATCGTAACCTGCAGCCCATACATGACATGTGTCAAGGCAAACGCCTATCTTATCTTTCAACAGAACACCATCTATGATTGATGCAAGTTCCTGGAAGGTTTTTCCAACACTGTTTCCCTGTCCTGCTGAATTTTCAATTAAAACCTTAACATTCTGGTCTTCCCTGATTACAGAATTGAGGATTTCAACAACATTCTGAATTCCTCTTTCTAATGAAGCTTCTTTCCTTGATCCCGGGTGGTATGTTAAAAGATCTGCCCCTAATAAATCTGCCCTATCTATCTCAAGGGATAGGCCTGCCCTCACCTTTTCCTTTAATCCTGAATCACTGGTGGCAGTGTTGAGCAAATAAGAAGCGTGAATCATGACACTTGATATTTTCTTTGCCTTTCTTGATTCCTTAAAGAGGTCAATCGCCTTCTTTTCAAGAGGTTTGGCATTCCACTGCATTTGATTCTTCGAGAATATCTGGAAAGAACTGAATGAGAACTTTGCAGCTCTTTCCGGAGAAAGTTCAATTCCACCGTTTGTTGAAACATGCCCCCCCAAATTGATCATATCCGTAATTTTTTGTGTCATATCAAATTAAACAAAATTACTTTTTACATAAAATATGTATTGTAGTTTTCAACCATCACTACAATGATATTTGTTTTCTTAATTTTAATATATTATGAAATCTCATCCTTCCTCTCAATTATCATCTGTATGAACTGGTATACATGCATTGAAAGACCAGGATTATCCGAGAATCCGCAAGCGTCAAGCTCCGCTCCGGCAATAAGTGCCTTTGATCTATCAACAACAATATCCGTAGCAATAAGACCTTCTTTTCGGAATACTTTTGCATTCTGTGGGACTCTCTTATTAGGCGGAGTAACAAATATGACATTTACTCCTCTTTTCATGGCATTGTCCAGATTCTTCTTTAATTCTGTTCTTATGTCTTTTACTCTTGGAGTACAAATTATTATTTCCTGCTCAGCCAGATTGATCAATTCTGCAAGTTTTTCAAGAACTACATTCTTGCCGTAAATGGTATAGATCAACTGAGGATCACCCTTTGAAGGCATAATGTCCTGCAGCTCATGAAGCTTTGAAAAGAGTTCCCTCATTTCACCCTGAAATCTCTTTTCTATTATATCAAGATCCTCCAGTTTAAACATTTTTGGCCTCCCCTCGGTTTCCCTGGCAAAGCCTTTTTGAACCAGTGATTCCATTACTTTATAAGCAGACGTTCTTGGTATTTTCGCTGTATCAGCAATGGTATCTGCATTAGCAACGTTATGATAAACCAGTGCAGCAAAACCCTGGGCTTCATAGGAAGATAAACCCAGAATTTTGAGCATTTCAGTTATTTTATCTATTCTGTCGGATGTAGCTTCCATTGCTAATGATTCATTGTTAATTAATAGTCTTTACGATTTACTGGAAACTGAGTTGTTGATTTAGCGAAAAAACTCAAACTCAATTAAAATTAGAAAGTTAGATCTAAGGAGAAGATGAGGGCTGGTTATATGCATTTAAGTTTGAACCCTTATTCCATAAAATTAAAAATGGTTTCTCAAAGTCATTTAAAAGTGTCATAATGAAAAGAGTTTGAACAAATTATGATATTCTAATATGCAATATACTAACAATGACGTTTGATGATCTTCAGGATTACATATCATTTCTTAAGAAGAATAACGATTTAATATCAGTTGAAGAAGTAGTTGATCCCTACCTGGAACTTACATATATTATGGACAGAGAGGAATATTCAGGTAGAAATAAGTCTATCCTTTTTCAAAATGTTAAAAATTCTCAAATACCGGTAATTGGGAATTTGTTTTCCGGTCAGAGGAAAATGGAATGGATCCTTGGGCAAAAGCCTTATGACATAGGAATGAAGCTTCGCAATTTGATCAGACCCCCTGGAGAATCAGAATCTATGATATCCAGAGGTTTGGAAATGCTCAGAGAACTTTCGGGTCTGAGGCCAAAGATACACACATCCCTTCCCTCGTCAACAAAGGTACTTGATAAAGTTGATCTGGACAGATATCCAATATGCACAACATGGCCAAAGGACGGAGGGCCCTTCATTACGCTTCCAATTGTTATTACAAAGAATCCAGTTACGGGGCAAAGAAATGCGGGAATGTATCGTCTTCAAAAGTATGATAATGAAACTTTGGGAATGCACTGGCAGATTCACAAAGGGGGATCACAAAACATGCAGGATTCAAGAGAAAAAAAGGAAGTTATGGATGTTGCCGTTACAATCGGTTCAGATCCACTGACAATTTTTTCTGCGGTTGCTCCTCTTCCGGATCCATTCGACGAATTCTCCTTTTCAGGACTTATATCTGGAAAAAGGATTGATCTTGTAAAGGGAAATTCGGTAGACCTTGAATACCCGATGAATTCAGAAATAGTTCTGGAAGGCTATGTTGATCCGTCGGAAACAAGAATTGAGGGTCCATTTGGTGATCACACAGGCTATTATTCTCTCGAGGAAGAGTTTCCTGTGTTTCATATAAAGAAGATAATAGAGAAGAAAAATCCGGTTTATCCAACAACCATAGTTGGTAAGCTCTGGCATGAGGATGTTGCAATGGGAAAAGCCATAGAAAGGATGTTTCTGCCCCTCATTCAACTACAAATACCTGAAATTGTGGATCTTAACACCATGGAGGAAGCAGTTTTCCACAACATGGTTGTAGTTTCAATTAAGAAGAGATATCCGGGACATGCACGAAAGGTTATGTTTTCAATATGGGGAACAGGACAACTTATGTTCTCAAAGTTTGTTCTTGTGGTTGATGATGATATTAATATACACGATAGAAAACAGGTCATCTGGGCAATGACAACCAGAGTAGATCCGGCAAGGGACATTACGATTGTTCCAAGAACACAGACAGACGCCCTTGATCACGCTTCAGAGATGTTTAACTTTGGCTCAAAGATAGGTATAGACGCAACCAGGAAGTGGAAAGAGGAAGGGTTCAACAGGAGATGGCCTGACGTAATGGAAATGGATCAGGATGTGGTTAAAAAGGTCGAAGCTATACTGGGCAGGTATATTAAATGAAATTTAAGGAAATTGCTGACTATATAAAGCTGGAACATACAGTATTCGACGTTCCATTCATAGTTTCAGGCAGCTTTATAGCAGCCAACGGTTATCCCGGAACACTTGTTCTCATTCTGGTTATATTGGCAGGCAGTTTTGCGAGAGCAACCGGTATGTCAATAAACAGGATTCTGGGAAGAAAGTACGATATAATAAATCCAAGGAAGAAAGACTGGGCTCTCGTAAAAGGTTCATTCACGGTTAATAAGGCCATCGGGTTCACAGTTATATCCGCATTTCTTTTTGAAACATGTGCTTTTTTGCTTAACAGACTTGTTTTTGAATTATCCCCCATTGTTCTTGCTCTGTTCATAATAGATCCACTTCTCAAGAAAATCACAATGCTTCGTCATTTCTTCATGGGTCTGGTTATAGGAGTGGGTGTTATGGCAGGTTACCTGGCTGTGAGCCCATCTTTCCCTGCGATTCCTGAAATTTATATCCTTATACTGGCAACAGGTCTATGGATTGCAGGATTTGATATGATATACACAATACCAGATATTGAATATGACAGGCAAAATGGATTAAAAACTGTTATGAGCAAAAGCGGGATAAAGAAAGGAATTCACTATTCTGAATCAGTTCATGCTGTCACAGGAGCTCTATTTCTGTCCATAGCATTTTTCATAAAGTCCTATATTTACCTGGCAGCTGCTACGGTAATTATCATACTCATCATTTATCAGCATGTTATTTTAAAGCCGGACGACCCAAAATCAATAAGGGTGTCATTTCTCAACTCAAATTCGTTCATAGGATTCATATTTCTGGCAGGGGTTATTCTTTCTATATAT
>JAKBRR010000064.1 GCA_021845325.1 Thermoplasmata archaeon | reverse complement strand
TACTATGGAAAAAACAATTGCTATGATGATTTTTTTTACTTTCGATAAATTTCCCAGATCATTCTTTATTTTTTTTAAAGATAGTTCCATTCTATATCATTCACGAAATATCATTGATATATATATATATATATTCCCATATTTCCCTTTATGTCTGGCTAAACTTACTACTATGATAATTTAATAATTTATGGTAAGTTGTTTTTATAAAATTAAGGGTTGGCGTGACAATTAGTCTGCAGATACTATACTTTCGTGAAGGATGTTCAATCTCTCCGGTATTCTTGCTAATGCGTATGTAATAATTTCACTTACCTCAAGAGACCCGTCACTTTCGAAACGGAAAATGAATCTGTTTGAATCTTCAGTTATGCTGACCCCATCTTTTCCCATTATGGGAGAAAAGAGTCTTGTTTTGAAATCATCAGTGAACTTTATTTTATCCTTTGTCTCTGAAATTACAGCCTCAGGATTCTTTTCCTTCATTACCTTCCATTCTGGAATCTTTGATTTAATGAGTTCAGCTTCTCTATGGTATTTGTAGCTCACTCCGGAAGTTGCCTGCCATTTTGCATGCTCACTTGCTCTGCCAAGTATGGCCTCTGCAGTAAGAAGAATGGCCTGCTTAGGACCCAGTTTTACTATTGGAATATCCCTATCAGCAGGAACCAAGTCTGGATTTCCCACTGGCTGCAGATCACCTGATGTGACTGTTGCCGGGCCAAGTTTGTTTATTGAATAGGTTACAGTACAAAGAGGACATCCCTTACCTTCACAGGTACATTCATTTCTAAAATTCATCTTTAAATCTGTTTTTAAAGGCAGCAACCCTATTCTGTGGGCAACTACCTCGTCGAAAAGTGGTAGTGATGAGTCATATACGTTTCCATCCATGTCCCTTATCTGTCCATGATGAAACATGATCTTATCAATAGCCAGTTTTGGTATATCATTGATAAGAGTCCTGCGCAAAGCATTTGCCTGTGAAGAACTGATACCTGTTATTTCAAACAGCGCCGAATTTGGTTTAATTTCAATTAGCTTAAGAGCCATCTAAACTCTCCTGCCTCTCTTTCCACCTTTCTTCTTTGTTCCATCGTGTGGAATCGGTGTGACTTCTTCAATTCTCAGAATCTTAAATCCTGCCCTGGATAATGCTCTTATTGCTGACTGCGCTCCCGGTCCAGGAATCTTTGATTTGTTTCCCCCTGGAGCCCTTACCTTAATAACAAGATCTGTAACTTCCTTTTCCCTCAATTTTTCAGCTATGAGATCAGCTGCCTTCATTGCTGCATATGGACTTGATTCATCTCTGTCATTCTTAACTACCATTCCTCCTGATGCCTTGGCAAGTGTCTCAGCCCCGGTCTGATCAGTTACCAGAATGATGGTGTTGTTTTGAGATGCAAATATGTGTGCCACTCCTGTCTTATTCATTTAACTTCCTCTTCATCTACACTTTCATCGGTTTGAGCTTCTTCTTCAGGTGCATTTTCCTGCTCCTCTGAAGGTTTCTCTTCGTCTTCACTCTTTTCAGAATTGCCCCCTTCTACCATTGCTCTCCTGAGTGGGTGAAGTTCATCTGTCAATACTGAGTTTTCATAATATTGAATTGAATCTTCCTCTGCCTGCTCCACAAGAATTCCTGGAATTGTAACCCTCCTGCCATTCATAGCTATGTGCCCATGTGTTATTAACTGGCGAGCCTGATTAATTGTCTTTGCAAGGCTCTTTCTATAAACTATGGTTTGCAATCTTCTCTCCAGAACATTATCAAGATTCAAAGAGAGAATATCATCTAGAGAACCGGTGTTTTTTGAAATATTATATCTTTCCAGCCTTGTTGTTAATGCATTCAGTTGCTTCATAGAAGCAGGATCGTTAGTTCTAATCTTAGCCTGGAGCTGCCTTGCCTGTGTTCTCATGGAATCAAGCATTGCCATTCCCTTCCAGAGTTCCCTCTTATTTTTCAGGCCGTATCTTATTAAAATCTCTTTCTCTGCATCTATTCTTTCCTTTTCCCATGGATGCCTTGGCGTTGAATATGTTTTCTTTGAAAATTTAGGATCTCCCATTTAACTCATTACTCCTTTTTTCTTTGAACACCAATGGTCAGACCTTTTCTACCATTGCTTCTTGTTCTCTGTCCTCTTACTTTATGTCCGGTTTCGTGCCTTATTCCCTTATAAGACCTTATCCTTCTCATCAGGTTTACGTTATCCTGAAGCTGAATTTCAAGATCGTTTGATACCAGATTCACATTTTTTCCAGTTACAGGGTCGTTTCTATTGTTTAATAACCATGCAGGAAAATCTTCATATTCCTCTGATTCTACAAATTCCCTAATTTCTTCAACTTCTTCTTCAGATAGTTCTCCCAGTTTCCTGGTTGAATCAAGTTCAAGTTTATTTGCAATTGCCTTAGCCAGTCTAATTCCTACGCCCTTTAGATCGGCAAGTGCCAAAACGGTATTTCTCTCTCCTTTGAGATCTTTATTTGCAATTCTCACTATATACTGGAAATCTTCCTTTTTTTCCTGTTCCTCTGGCATTAAATCATCAAACCTCTTTAAATGAATCCATCACAGCTGAAACTAAATCATCTGTTGCGGGTTTAGGCTTATCTTTAAACGATATATATTCTTTGCGAACATAAGCAACTCATTGCAACAATTTGCCTTACCAGAAATATCCATTCTCCTGTTATTTAAATAGTGTAAAGAGCCTGTTGTCTGAATTTCCATCTATGATTCCCAATCTTACGCCAGAATCAAGCCATCCATATGAATAATTTAGAGCTGAAAGTGCATTGATTAAATCGTTCTTTTCGTAGAAGTGCTTTGCGTCCTCAAAATATGATTTTACCATGTTCATTAGATCAATAGCGAAAGTTCTAAGAAAAGATTCTTCCGGTACGCATATGGTTACTTTTGAAAGTGCCTCTTCTTCGAGCAATATGTATTTATTTACCCTTTCTTCAAGTTCCTTTTCTATCATCTGTACGTGCTGTAATCAAAAACGAGATCGGTTAATTTTTTCTGGATATCTTCTGATATGAGACCTTCCTCACCTTTTTTTAAGATGAAATCTTTCGCCTCTCTGATCCCCTTCTTTGATGCAATGGCATAAACGCTTCCCATTATTGATCCTCTAATGCTGTCTGGCAAACCTTCAACAATTCTTCCAAGCATATAGTTGAATTCATCGCTCTTTCTCATATTCAGCTTTTTTATCCTCTTAGGTCTCACCGGTTCTCTCTGTTCATATCTATAATTTCTTTTTTGGAATGTTTTCATATATTACTTACGTGAGATTGTGAATTTATTTATATAATTATGCAAAATTTTAAAGGTCTTTCCTGACAGACATAGGATAAAATTATTATGGCACGCAAAGAAGTAGAGAAACTTATATAATTTTGGCTAAGGGTGTAATGCTTCCCTTTAAAACCCGATTATCTACCATAAGCAATCTCATGAAGTATTTTCCTGAATTCTAGATAATCATTCACAGTATATTTGGCATTTGTTTTTCCCTTGCCTATGTGAATTGTCAGAGCGTCACTATTCAATAAAAACGAGTCTTCATCGGTTTCTTCATCTCCTGCGATAAGTGCATTCATACCCTTTTTTCTTAACTTCAAAATCGTTCGGCCCTTATTGATACCCCTGATTCTGAATTCAACAATATTGATGCCATAATATGGTTCTAATCCGTATTCCCTGCACAGATAGTCATATTCGCTGAGTATTATCTGGCGATAAGCCGGCTCCACAAGCCCTAGATGGAGAAGTAAACCTCCATTCTTTTCGTAAATTCTCAACCCGGGTATCTTTAACTTATCCCTGATATTTTTTTCAATTGTCTTAAAGAGAATTTTATATTTATCAATATTCTGCACAAATTGAACCTCTTTACCATCAATTCTACCCAGAGCCCCATGTAGAGCTATAACATTCAATTCCCTGCCCAGAAATTCTGTTATATCAGCTAGACTTCTCCCTGTAACAATATATAGTTCATGTGCCTTTGAGATTTTTTCCAAGAGGAGCAAGAGATTTTTATCTGGATAACATTCTTCAGGATTCATTTTGATTGGCACTAGTGTTCCATCATAATCCAAAAACATTTGACTCCTGCCAGACTGAAATTTTTTAAGTTCTGGCTCTATCTCAGAAATGTCAGGCATCCGGTTCTTTCCTCTTAACGGTATCAGTAACCTTCTTTGCCCACCATTCAATATCTCTTCTTTTTACTCTTTCCTTAAGGAGAGATAATCTTTCCATAATTTCAGATTCAGGCATTGAAAGAGCCTTAAAAAGGGTGGAAGAAAGGTCTTCGATTGAGTTCGGATTAACCTTAACCGCCTCTTTTAAATCTTCTGAGGAACCAGCAAATTCTGATAAAATTAGAAGCCCTTTGGTGCTGGCTGCAACAAACTCCTTGCACACCAGATTAAGGCCATCGATTAATGGTGTAATGAGGGCTATATCTGCCCATTTGTAATAGTTTATCAAGGTCTTCTGTGAAACCTTTCTGTAGATATATGTTATTGGATACCACCCAATACGGCCATATTCCCCATTAATTCTCCCGATATTCATTTCAAGCTCATTCTTGAGTTCCATGTATTGACCTACATTTGTTCTGCTTGGAGTAACGATCATCAGGTACATAAATTTCTGCGAAAGCTCAGGGTTAGTCCTGAGAAGTGTTTCGATTGCCTTCACCCTTGCTATGAGACCTTTTGTATAATCCAATCGGTCTATGGAAAATATAATTTTTAGCCGTTCCATGGGCTTCGGCAGCTTTCTGAATCTCTCAATATCTTCATAGGCTTTGTAATCTATTCCCAGTGGGTAATAGTGAAGCTTTTTGTCAAGGTTTTTTGGATCCCCGATTAGAGCTTCATATGAATCTCTAAAATTTGTTCTGTATTCTTTCGTATGGAAAGTTATTGAATCGGCTGAAGCAATGGATTGTAATAACTGATTTCTCTCCGGGAGTATGGAATAAAATTCCCTTGAGACCCATGGAATATGCCATGTGAATACGATCGGATTCGTAACCCCGAGGCCCCTGAGAAATCCCGGAACGAGAGATAACTGATAGTCGTGAATCCATATTACCTCATCCGCGCTCCGGATGGCCTTTTTTATTGATTCTGCAAAAAGGCCGTTAACTCTACTGTACATCCTGAAATATTTCTGGTCATGCTGGATCTTTTCCCTGAAATAGTGAAAGAGTGGCCATAGAGTGGAGTTTGAATATTCATCGTAAAATCCCCTTCTTTCAGGTACACTCAAAATAACTCTAAAGATCCTGAATTTTCCGTTATCCTCTTCCTGATAATCCAGATCCGCTGTGCCATCACCCCAGCAGACCCATGTACCTCCTTCTTCAGTTATTAAATCGTTTAAGACTATGGCCACACCGCCAATGTTCATCCTCCTGTTGATTTTGCCCCTGACCTTATCATAGGAATAGGGACTACGGCTCGTGACTATAATGTATGACATATATGAACATGATGATATGATATTTAATAAGCTCTGAAAATGAGAATAAAATTATGACAATAGCACCGAATAATATGTTTCCATTCTTTGTTTAAATGCAACTCTACTATATTCTCAAAATTTGAAGTCAAATATTTATAGTGGAACATGATTACGAGTTGTGACGGCCATAGCTGTGGGGAAACACCCGGTCCCATTCCGAACCCGACGGTAAAGCTCACAACGTTTCGTATGCGTACTGTCTTCCGCGAGGGGACGGGAAGTGCGAATCGCTGTCACATTTTCTAATCATAAATTCGCGTATTTATTTTACTTTAAGTGCTGTACGGTTTAATTTACCCATTGAAAAGCAAATTTTTAGGTCTAAATGCCTTCGAAAATAAAGGTGTATTTTCAAATGATAAGTTTTTATAATTATACATTCCATTGGATTTTAGCATTGCCATATTTATGTTCATAATCTATATATTGCAAAGCCCCTTACGATTAATCCCCGTCATTGTCTTAAAACAGAGCATGGAATACTAGAATTAATTACCTCCTGCAGGGTTGCCCTAATTCCACTCTTCGGCTCCATCCTTGTAAAACAACGGAAAACCTGTTATAAAGTGTAGATAATAATCAGATCAACTATAACACATTTGAAATTACTGACATTTATCAAATACCAGAAATATTTTTAAAGCTTTAGGAAAGTCTATTGGGATGAGCATAGCATCGGCAGGATGCATATAAATCAATTTTCTTATATAATTTCAGGCTATCTCCATGGCAACATGAAGCGTAATATAAGGCAGATGATAGTTTCACTTGTTTCGTTTATACTTATTTATATGCCGGTTTTCGTGATACCGCAACTGGTTCTGTCTGGCATCATCACTGTAGGAGATGGCGTTATTCTGGCTCTCCCGATTTCCATAGGAATATCTTATGTCCTGTTAAGATTTGGCCGTGGTCCGAACGTAAAGCAAATCAATCCTCGTATATTCGTACTAGCTTCCCTTCTCCTATTCACATTCTTTGGGTCTGTTGTTTATATTTTTTCTGCTCAGGGCACTTTAAACAGACTATTACTTTTCATTCCCATAGACGTTGTCATACTGGCAGTCCCTGCATATATGCTACACAAGTTTGGAAAACCGGTCATTCTTAACATGAATGACTTCAGCCGTGAATACACAGAGAGGTTGCACAGCCTTCTGGATTGCGCAGATGAATGTAACCATGATGTTTATTTTTCCCACAAGGCTATAATGAGGTCATTCGCAGAAACATCCAACGGAAAGGAATGGCATGTTATGTTAAAAGATGATGCAATTCAACGGCTGGATTCATCTCAGATTGATGCAGTTCTTCTTGAAGCATATTATTCTAGAAAGTGTGGTGTTGCCAGGAAACTGATCCTTGCCGGTACCGCCTATGTGATCATCGCGATTGACATTCTACTTATTTCATCATTCCTTATTACTCTGGTTTCTCCGGTTTATTTTATTTATCTTATTGTTCTGTCATTTGCAGGACTAATGATGATTGTCACGGTTCCTTTTTTCATTTTAACCCTAACCTCGCTCCTTCAGTCCAAAGCAGACCACAACGTAATAAAACATCTTTCAAGTGCTGAGCCCTTTATTTCAGCCATAGAGAAGAAAAAATCCCTTATGGTGCCCCTTCGCCCCATGACACAGAAACAGCAGATGAGATATGAAAAAAGAATGCAGCGTATCACGGAAAGGAGGATAAACAAAATAAGAAAGTTTAAAGCCGTTTACGGGAATATGTGAGCTTATTTTGTCCATTGTTTTTAAGGATTAATTGCACTATTCTTAAAATGGAATTCAGTTAGAATTGAAATTGGATTATTCCACAATCAAAATTATAAAACTGGGTTGTAATCAGGTGCAATGAAAAATATCAATGCTCTCTTCGATGTGGTAATCAGAACAAAAAACTCGGAGAGAGGAATTGGTAAATGTTTAGCATCCATCAGGAGGCTTATTCCAGAGGCTCATGTTATTGTGATAGATGGAAAAAGCACAGATAATACAGTACGGATTGCTGAAAGCTTTGGCTCTGAAATAATATATGAAGACAAGGGTCTATCTTTTGCAACAGGCATTGCCGGAAAGGTTAGTAAAAAGGATTTTATTCTGTTTATAGACAGCGATGTTGAATTGATTAACAATAAGTTTCCGGATATCGCCCTTAATCTTTTCAAGAAATTTAAAACGGGTGCCGTGGTTGGAAATTCGCTTCATTTCCCGTTTAATTACGGGCTTCCTTTAGGTTTAACTATGATTAAAAGGCACACATTGAATTCCATAGATTTCCCTGAAAATATAAAAGGAAGAGAAACTTACTACATTCAGAGTTATTTAAGAAAACAAAAACTGAAAGTTAGATATGTAAATAATTCTATGATTCATACTTCACATTCAAGAGAGTATAGATACT
>JAKBRR010000063.1 GCA_021845325.1 Thermoplasmata archaeon | reverse complement strand
TTTTTGAGATTCAGTGGATTCTCTAATCATTCTGTTGAGTTCCTGAATTTTTTGAAACAAATCTCTTTTTGTTTCTGTGACTCCATCTATAACATCCTCGTATCTCTTAATCATATCATTGAAGTCTTTAAGATAGTCGCTTACCTTCACGGAAGTCGTATGAGTTAGAATTCGCATTATCCAACTTACATCACTCAACACATTCGTTATTACAAACCTTGGATTGGATCCTTTGAACTTTCCATTTCTAGAAATGAGCACTTCTTCATTGATCAGGTTGCTGCTAATATTTATCTGAGCTTCGTCAAGACCTGCACTGATTAACCCAGCGTTGGCTTTACTCCCATCCTGAAGTATGCCAAGCAGTTTCTGTTCTTCCGAGATTCTACCATCCCTGTTGGAAGAATCATATGCGATTGCTGCAGCAATAGCTCTAATTAGAGAGGATTTCCCTACCGAATTATCTCCGTATATCAAAGCAAGTCCACTATCTGGAAATTCAAAAGATGAATTTTCAATTGTTTGTACGCCTTTTATATTTAATTTCATAAAACTTTCCCCTTAATACTCAGCACTTACCACTTTGTCTACTTCTGAAACAATAATGCTTTTAGTGTCTTCCGGACCAATTCTGCTTTTATTTACTCTTTCCTCTAAAGCGTTTATGCAGCTCAGGGAAATCTTTTTTCTTAAATCTTGGGCATTGGTCATAGCATTTCCCTCCTCAGATAAATCCTGTAATAGCTGAACCAAGGAAGTTTTTCCTCCTTAGATTTTTTCCTTTCCTCGTCTAATACCTGTTTTAGCTTCGAGATCACATTTTCATTCAGTCCAGACACATCATATATTTCAAGGCCTCCTCTAGCTTTCCCCGATCCAGATCTTCTGCTTCCTGCATCAAGTTCAACTTCTATGCTAATCGGAACGTGTCTAAGCAAAGCATAATCCTTTGGAAGTATACTCAGCGCATCAGCATTCTCTCCGAGGCTTTCTTTTAATTTTCTAATTAGTGGGGGTTCTTTACCTTTTCCCATGTGCAAAAACCTCCTGCAATCATTTGCACAGCTATCCTTATATTCCTTAAAGTAAATCTCAATTTCCAGTTGTCCCGAATAGGGAAATACTATTCCTTCTGTTGTTACATTATTAGTTTCCATTAGTTCCCACCTATCATTTCTACCACTTCTAGCAATATCTCATGCTCAATATCTCTCAAGGATTTAATTTTTCCTTGGTCGATCTTTGATTTCAAAGACTGTAATACAATTTGGGTGTCAACTTCAAAAATATCTCTCTTAACTGACTTCTCGGCGAACTCTTTTAGTTGCTCTTTCGTTAGGGCAGAGATTGAAATTGGATATAGTCTAGAAATCAACGCAGGATCGACCATTTCCGGCTTATTTGTTGTGGCCAACACAAGAGTATTAGAATGATCTATATCGTCTAGCAAATGAAAAGCTACTGAGTTAATGGAAAAGTGCCACTCTTTCGCAATTTCTATATCTCTGCTCATTAGCGTACTTTCGATATCGTCAAAAATTATTATCCTCTTCTCAACCTGCCTGCTGTCGGAGTTTGCATTAAAGGCTTTTTTTAACTTTTCTTCTGCTTCTCCCCATTTAGGTGAAGCTATGTCTGATCCATCAAGCAGAAATATTTTCACCGATACTCCCTTACTTATTAGAAGTGCTGCCTGTTTTGCAATTTCTGTCTTCCCGTTTCCGGGAGGTCCGGAAAGTAAAAATCCAGAAAATTTTAAGCGAACATCATTTTTAAAAACGTAGTCTGCAATTTTATAAATTTTATTCGCAATCTCGTTCTGATATCCAAGCAATTCTGTTGCCTTTATTTTTGTACCTATTTCCATAATCCTTATCCTCTTTTATTTATCTAGTCCTAACGTTTTCCCTCAACCTTTGAATATATTGAACAATATCAGGAGATAAAACATAAATCTTATCAGTGTCTCCATCGTCGTTTATTTCCACTTCAACAATAGCCCCTTGTACAAAGTCTGTATTAAGAGAACTAAGATTAGAAAGTATAGCTCCTGAGACATTACCTATTCCTCTCATCTTCTTCAGAAATTTGTTTGTTCTCTCGATAGAAATTCTGCCATCCTTGTTCCCTACTAAGATTGACAGCATGATAATCCAAGGTTTTTTTGGAACAATATTCAATTTTTTGATTTCGTCCTTTGACTCACAATGAGAATAACTTTTAATCAAAGGGAGTAGCGAATAAAACCCTATAATGTGGCCGTATCTTTGTTCAAATCGCTCTGTGACAGATGAGCGGTCGTAAGATTCTTTCAGATTCTTGGTAACATCTCCAGGATAAATTTTTGGCGAGGTAGAATTACTAAGCAGTGAAGAATCCCAATTAATAATAGAACTTTCAGACAGTTCCTTTAAAATTTTTAATTGGTTAAGCTTTGTCTGCACCTTCTTGGTGAATAACCCCAGTGTAGTCTCATCACTCTTCTTGTCTATGAACTGATCTAAAAAGAATTTCATTGAGTTCCTATATGTCCTTAGAAGAGAATCTTCCTGCACTATGAATGCAAATTCTCTTAGCATTTTGAACACGGCTTCTCTATATACGGATGGATTATGGGATAACTCTTTCTTTGCGTCATCATATAAAACATCTATTATATCCATTAACTCTTCACATTCAGCGCATTTCTGGTCTCCCTCGTTAATTCTTCTCCCACAGAGAATGCAGTATGATTTCATTGATATTATCATACCATTCTATTATCATATTAATACATTACGTAACTCATGAATCGTGTAACCATTAAACTAATTATAATTTTCCTTGTTTCAAGGAAATATAGATATAGCATTTCATATTTCTGATATGGTTGTGATGATGAATATGGAAGAAAACAAGAAAGGGTGGGCTCTCCTTTCTGGTGGAAAAGATAGCACTATAGCAGCGGTCGAAATGGGCATGAGAAACAAGTTGGAAGGGGTAATCTACATTGATACTGGCATAGGGCTGAAAGAGACAAGAGAGTATGTAGAAGAGATCTCTTCTAAATTTGGTTGGAATCTAAAAGTTTTTAGTGGGTATACTAGTTATGATTCTTACGTCCTAAAGCACGGTTTTCCCACTCCAAGTGGGCATAGTCAAATTATGCATATTCTGAAGCTTGATGCAGTAAGAAGGTTTATATCTTGGCATAGGAGAGAAATGGGCAGTCCTCCTCTTCTTTTCTCTGGCGTAAGAAGATCTGAGAGTAGCCGAAGATCACGATGGGCTAGGAGAATACAATTTTATCAGGGAGCTTATTGGGATTGCCCAATATTTCACTATAGTGACGATAAAGTATGGGATCTACATTATGAGTATAAAATCCCTATAAATAGTGCATATGGAACTATCGGAAAGAGTGGAGATTGTTTATGTGGCGCATTTGGGAATTTAACAGAAAAAAAAATCATTGAAAAGTATTACCCTTACCTATCAGATCATATTAGTCATTTGGAAGAAAATACCAAATCAGAGAAGTATGGTATATGGGGAAACACAGACAAACCAATATGTGCACTCAATGGAAAGGGTCAATCTGAACATCTTCTTTGTAGCGAATGCTCCCTGGAGCACAATAAATAAAGGAGTACGAAGAAGGAAAGGAAAAACAGCATAGAAGAGTGACAATAATAGAAGAAACAATTACCATAATTAGAACTTACATTAAGTATAGTTGCTGGGCCTCTTTATAGTAAACGATTCTTGCATTGAAGTGAAGCAATGAAAAGACTGAGTAACACAAGAAGCATAGACGCTTTAATTAACTTCATTTATGATGATCTTGAGCAGTGCTACAGTAACTGTTAATCTTTTTGATAAAATTTAATGCAACTTCCATTATTTAGTAGGAAGGGTAGGAATGGTTTCTAAATAATTCTTCCTTCAACAAATTGGACACTGCATCATTGTTTCTTTTGCCAATGAGAAACAGATTCAGCGATTATTTTGAAATAATCTTCTGAGGGAATCTGAGCAAAGGCTAGCAACTTTATAGATGGGATCCTCTTGCTACTAACCGATGTTGGATAGATTCTAAGTCCACCTGTTATAATGTGTCTTTTGTAGTCTTCTTTGTCGTCTTTTGTACAGTTACACCAATCCACTGACCCACTCATATGATTCCCTTTCACAACCGCATCGCCTACGAAAATCCATTCACCTCGTTCTTTCATCCACCCAAACACAAGAATGTCTCCAGTTTGAGGGTTCGAAATACTGTGCAAAAAACTTTCACCATGTTTCAGAATCCAATCCCTAAATTCCTCGGAAGAGGAAGCTCCTTCATTTCTAACTCTTTCCATATTGAAAGGAATAGCAATAATGTTCATCAAAGATCACTAAAGAGATTATATTGTATTCATATAAAAAGCTTAATTCCTCATAATTTTTAGTAATTATCTATCAGTTGAGTGTGAAGTTAACTACTTACTATATTGAATTTGTTTGTAGCATTGTTTTACCGCTTATTTTCACCTTGTAGATTTTTTTCAGGAGGTTGATCTGTTTTATCTTTCCCATTCATGTGATCAAGCCTGACATGGGGCATTTCACGCATCAATGTATGGAGTACATTTTCATCTTTTCTAAGCGCATTCATTACAACAATCCATTTGTCTTCTCCATCGGATGAATGGGCAGTGTAACCTATAGTACCATATACCCCAGATGTCGAATCTTCCTTAACGATATAGTGCTCCTTTGCAATCTCCTTCAGATTCCTGTAGAATTTTTGTGCTTAGATTGTTTCATCTTCCTGTTTTTGGGGCTTTCCTGGAATCAGCTCAGTATGCATGATATCATAAATGCTCCCACCGCCAAAGTAGTATGCGATTTCTCCCTCAAGGTTGATTTTCTCTTTTACAAGCTGTTATATGGTCTTGTCACTTAATCATCCTTCTCTTTTCTTCTCCATGAAGTCTTTCAGTTTATCGGGGTCTGCTTTCTGAGATATGCCTATTGGAAATAGTACGTTTATCTTGTAGGCCTTAGGATTTCCGTCTAGAGGAACTAGCTATTTTGTAGTTGCCATTAGTAATGTTATACGCTAGCTTATTATTACATAGTCTTAGAGTCAGAGCCTTTGATAGATATAATATATATTACCAAAATAAAACAAACTTTATAAGTTTACTCCTCTTAATAAGTTCATGGAAAACACCAAAATTAGTTATTTAATTCAGCACTTAGAAGTAATGGCAAGACAGCTAGGTATAGAAATCTTCGAAATTAAGGAAGATCTATTCAATAAACTTACAACTGTACAACTAAATAGCTCCGAAGATGATTTATTTGTCGAAACGGAGGAAGATGCATTTTCAAAAGTTGGGGAAATCATGAGACTGGCGGAGCAACTTGGACCAAAGGCCATATTCTATAAACCGGACACAAAAAACCATAATGATGAAGCATGTTATAGTTTATATATATACATCATTCACAAAGGCATAATCTATTATGAGACGATCATGACTTCTGATTATTTCGATATAATAGCCGAGGAAATAGATGAAGAAGATAAAAAACTGAAAGAACTTAGAGAATCTCTTGAGGGAATTTTCAATAAGACAGATTTCGATCCATTTACATTTGTTGAAAATTCGTTACTTCCATACTTGAAAAAAAGTAATATAGACTACAAAAAGGAGTTTTTTAATGTAGACAAAGCTTTACAGGGTTGGTTAGCAAAAGTCTTGAAAATTAAAAATTTCGTCAGTTTGGTGGGTGAGTTAACTCTATCTCATGCTTATCATAAAAAGATTGATACGGATTACAATATTTACAGTGTTAAACCAAGATCAATTGAACAACTAATAAAACTCGCGCCATACATGTATGATGAGGATAAGTACCTAGAAAAAGCATATATGATTGACAGATTAAATGAGCTTTCCTTTGCAATATTTAAAGCAATAAGAGAGGAAGCAATGAAAAAAAGAGATTCAGAATATGTGAAAAAAATAACAAATTCCTTATTAGATTATAGAGAGAAATTAGGAATAAAAAACCCAAAGGTGACTAAAGAGGAGATTGAACACTACTTGAGAATCGTTGCATATGATACCATGATTCCAAGAGAGCTATTGAAAAACGCTATGTTTGATGTCGCAAACAAAAACTTGTATAATTAGATACCAAAGGTCTACCTTAAGAAATATGAATATGAATAAACTCTGGTTCCTTCCCTTTTTCCAAGAATTGTAATCACATCATAGAAACCCAGTCTTTTTTATATTTTCTGCGGTGAGAGTGTTATGTTTTGGCAATCCAGGGTTGTTTTAATCTGGTGAACTTTATAAGATCTCTTTGGATGGAAAGAGTATATGGAAAGGATAGCCTAATCTATTCTATCCAGCTGAACCCCAAGTTTTACTTCTAAACTGTCTCCAAACACTAGTTGTCTTACATCCTTTTTTTATTCTGCTCTGATTTAGATTTGATTTAAGCCTTGTCATTGTCCTTTGGATTAATATTTCTTTGCCATTCATCGGGTATCAGGTCTTCCACAGTTAGTTCTTTCCAGAGTTCAAAAAGTCTTTTTGGGCTGTTGTATGTAGATGGATCCTTCACTTCTTCACCCCTTGTTTTTATCCTTGATTAATTTAAAACGATTTGATGTGATTCTTTCACTTCAGATGTAATATTCATTCAGGGAATACTTCATGTGGTTCCTTAATAGAGGGTTGATACGATTCATATTCACTTTTGACTTCATCGGTGATCTCCTTCCAGATCCACTTGAAGAAATGATACTCCTTCTCATTATACTGTATAGATTCGTATTTCTCCCAAACTCTGAATTTCCATTCTTTATGTCTCCTGCTCTCTTTAGGATTTACTCATTCTTTCCAGATCTGCAATCTTTTTTATAGAAAATAATACGGATAGTTCCCATAGATCGTTCTTTGGCATCCCATATATTACCGCGTGTAAATTGTTCCTGAAGGGTACCACTTGACTTGAGCATATACCATCCCGTCTCTCTCTTCTCTTTTTATCAAATCATGTTCCTTCTTGTGGGATCGGCTGAAATGTACCGGGATTCCACCATCCCTGTATTCCATGCCATTGCCACAGATATTGCACAAATAGAATCTGTGCTGGCCTTTTTTTTATCTTGGTTTTGTACCGATTCTTCTTTAGCAAGGATCTTTCCACCCTTGCAAGTGACGCCATACTGTTCATTGCGTCACATCAATTATCATAGACATGTACTCCTGCTCCATCTTCCTCCTCAGTTCATTTCTGGTTCTTTCAGAGTTGACCTTCGGCTTGAACTTCATGAAGTAGTCAAGGGGCATTTCTCCCTGAGGAGCTCTTCCAAGGATTACATCATCCTCAAATTCCCTGTATTTGTCCTCTTTGATTTCAAGCATGTATCTCTGTGAAAGATCTTTGAAATCCAGATTGAGTGATCTAGGCAAATCAAGAATACGGTTGCCATCAGTCCTGTACAACGTTGTGATCTGAACCTTGCAGTTCATACTGGTATGCTCTGTGAACTGCCAGCTTCCATTCTTGAATACCAGTTCTTCCTTTTTCCAGTATTTATCTTCAACCTGTTTGGAAATCAGTTTTTCAAGAGGAAGCCTTCTCGGCGGACTGAAAATACCCTGGACATAAAGAGATCGCATGTACCAGGCTCCCATTTCCTCCTCTATTCTCTGGTCGATCCTCAATCTCTTTCTTTCCTCTAAGGTTCTCTTCAACCTGGTTAATTCAATCTCCTTCATGGAGAGCTGGCCTTTAAGCTCGATGATCTCCTTATCAAGATCATTGATTCTCAATTCTAGGTTGTCCTTGGGCATCAGAGAATGCATAAACGTCCTGTACAGTTCAGATGCATTGTACTGTGGATTGTCTCTAAGGAAGGATTCTGTCTCAGGATCTGTTGTGATTGTCCTGGTTAATCTCTTCGAGGTTCCTCTGGATGGTCTTCCGACTTTTCTCATCTTCCCATCCTCCAGATCTTAGAGATCTTAGTTCTAAAAAAATAAAAAAAAGTAGTTAGTAAGTAAGTAGTAAGTAAAGTAAATAA
>JAKBRR010000062.1 GCA_021845325.1 Thermoplasmata archaeon | reverse complement strand
GCTCCCATAACGTAATTAATCCTCCCTGTTTCAAAAATTGTTCAATGTTTTTCTTCATACTTCCCATACTGACCATTTTTATATTTCTGTTAGAAGAAATGTAGACCTGAGCAAATTTAGCCATAGTACTGGTCTCGGATACATAAAGGATATCTTCTCCCGGAAGAGAGACAATCGCCGAACCGCCAGATGCAACCGGGCAAACTATTGGATTTTCATATATAAGTGAATTCAGTAATGAAGGGTAAAATGGAGCCATAACTATTTCCAGTAGAGATTGGTTTAAATCTTGAAGAAGTTCTATAGTGGACTCATAAACTCTTATGGCAACGCTTTTCTTCTCATCTTCCAATATGTCCATTAATTTTGATAAATGGATAACATATTCAGAAGAACGAAGAATGCCTATTCTTACCTGATAATTTAAAGTTCCCGGGAAGTATAACGGGAGCCACAAACGATTTATATTGCTGGATACCTTTCTTACCTCAACTTTTCTTTCATTCTGCAGTTTTTTTAAGGTTTCTGATATATGAGAACGTGAGAACTTCAATTTTCTTTCCAGTTCCGCCTGAAGTATACCTTTTTGCTTTTCGTTAATCAGCAGTTTCATTATCTGTTCCCTTAAACGATTATATTTCATTTTCTCGGGTCTATTTATTCAGCGCTAAATGCTTTTTCCTTTACTAAATCGATAATTGAAGTCTTAAGATCTATTCGTCGAAGGTGGTATAATATGAAGAAAAAGAGCCTTCAAGAATCTTCATATAGAAAGATTCTATTAGCTTTTCCTAGGTAGTTAAGTAATGGGTAAAATTCAAGTCCAATCAATACAGGGATTCAAATCTTGGGTCTCTAGAAATTCAGAGCTTACCATAATAGCAATGCTTGTTGCAATTTACTTATTTATAGGAAATTATTTTGCATGGCAGCAAGCATTTGTTGGAATGGTGGCAAACGTGTCCGGAGGAAGTGATCCGTATTTCAATTATTATATAATTCAGCAAATTATAGCTACTGGACATTTGCTAACATATACACAAGCCCTCAATTACCCAATAGGGTCGGGAAACCCCCGTAACCCGTTCTTCCATGAATTAATTGTATTTGTAGCTGAAATTTTATCACCAATCCTTGGCGTTAAAACTGCGGCATATTACGCTTTTATGGAGTTTGACGCGGTTTTTGGAGCGCTTTTAATAATACCTGTTTACCTTTTAGCAAAGGATGTCTTTGGGAAAAAAGTCGGTCTGATTTCTGCATTTGTTTATGCCTTAATACCAAGCGATCTCAGTTCCGGGGTTCTAACAGATGGAAGAATGCATACACCTGAGCTTATTTTTGCGTTCTTTGCTATTTATTTCTTTGAAAAAGCCATGAGAATGTCTTCAAAGGAAAGGATCATAGAGAAATTTACTGATATAAAATCATATTATGGATCAATAATCAAGTATGTTAAAAACAATCTATTATCTACCGAATACGCCATATTCGGTGCGATTTCATATGGTGCACTCATGCTTTCATGGCAAGGCGCTGCATACATATTGGCCATAATTGCCATATATATAATTATACAGCTGGTGTTCAATCTCTTTATCAATCAAAATACCGGATATGTAACTTTTATTTCAGTAATTTTTGTGTCGATATCTTTTGCCATGAGTTATTATTATTATTATGCCGCAAATAATGCACCAAGCATCTGGTTTATACCTCCTTTATTCATAGGGTTGGGCGTTATTGCACTATCAGTACTAATTGGTATACTCGGAAGAAAACCTTGGATTATTTCAATCCCACTGCTCATCATAATTCTAGGAGGTTTATTGGCGGCAGTAAGATTTGCAAGCCCTCACATATTTAATGAGATTATAAGTGGTGAGGGATACTTCATAAAGACAAGAGTCTACAGCACAATTGCTGAAGCACAATCTCCACTTACCGCTGCACCTCTCCTTAGTTCATACTTATCGGAATTTGGAATTGGAATTTTTGCAATGGGTATGGGTGGTATCATCTATATGTTTTATCTGGCTTTCAAGGAGAAAAAAGACTCAATTATATTCATACTCGTCTTCTCACTCGTTTCCATATATATGAGTTTCGCTGCTGCAAGGTTTAACGTAACTGCTGCACCAGCCTATGCGATAGGGACAGGAGCCCTTTTAATGTATATTCTTGAAATATTGAAATTAAACAGAGGTTCTGAACAAAACTCGAGAAAAACAATGAAGCAGAGGAGGAGTGCCATTAAAGCCGATATAAAATGGCTTCAGGTAATTCTGGCCGTTGTGATATCACTTGGTCTGGTGCTTCCAGCAGGATTGTCTATGATTTCAAATGGAATACCTGCAAATAATGCAGAGCAGGTGAATAAGCAGATATACAATACGCTTCCTTCCATTTTGCGTCCATATGCATTCCAGGCAAACAGCACAGATTATATCGGAGGAACTGGGCTTCTCATAACCAATAATTCTTCTCCGTTATCATCCTCGCTTGCATGGCTATCGACACAGAATACCAATGTTCCCTTGGATCAGAGACCAGCATATGTATCATGGTGGGATTATGGATTCCAGGAATTGTATCAGGGTCGGCATCCCACGGTGGCAGATGACTTTCAGCAATCATATCAGGTAGCCGGGCAAATTTTACTCGCGGAAAACCAAAGTCAGATAATCTCTCTGTTTGCAGCGAGACTTCTGGAGGCAGATTATATCGCTGCAAGGAACGGCCAGTTTAGCTCGCATGTGAATAATACTCTGGTTCAATACCTGGGGCAAAATGAAGCTAACCTGATTCTTTCAATTGAACAGAATCCATCAATGTTTTCATCATGGATTGGTAATAACCAATCGATTTATGGTACTTTTATTAAAGATATAGGGCCTGTCAACTCTTATTTTGCGTTGATCAAGGGTCAGCTTTCATCGAAGTACTCAACATCAACCATAGTTAATCTATATCAGGCACTTGAAGAGGAAACAGGTTACCAGATCTCATATATTCAGATAGACCATAGCCTGTTTCCTTTCAGTGGTAACAATCCTGGGATTTTCTACGCACCAGCATATCTAACTGAAACTCCATCCGTAACAAGCAGTAGCGGGGAGGTAATTCCAACAAACTATTACAGTATTCAGGCAGTTACTTCCAATGGGACTTATAATGTGACTTCATTACCAACAAACGTTCAACCAATAGGTTATGATATTACCTATACACCCGCGTTTTATAACACATCAATTTATAGATTTATGATAGGGCTACCTCCAAGCGCAGTTGGACATAGTAACGGGATTCCAGGTATCACATTTGGGCAAACAACATATAGTTTGCAACCTGCATACAACATGAGTCATTTTGAGATAATGTATGAGTCCATTCCATACAATCCATATAAAAACTATACCGCACATCCTAATGCATGGACGCTGATTCCATTGCAGAAGGCATATAAATACGAAAAAGAGAATAAGGGAACAGAGATAATTTTTCCTCCGTCATATCAGATAACAAGTAGCGCGGACCCAATAGTGGAATATTTCCCCGGGGCTAAATTATACGGTCAAATTACCACTCAGTCTGGAGTTCCTGTGGATGGAGCCTATGTAACCTTATTCGATCAGTATGGAATCCCACATGGTTATACAAGAACCAACAGGAATGGATTCTATAACATATCGGCAGTTCCTGGAAACGATACACTTTTTGTAACATCGGGAACATTCCTTCAACAGTATCTTTCAGGTACCAACACAATTAAAATCTTCAACGTTAATGTGAGTATGGATCAAGCAGAAAGAACAGATACGACATACAATATGACTACTGGACTGCCTGGATATTACATTGAAAACAATTATAAGATGAACACGACACCCATATCAGGTCTTGTAAATCTCTATTATCAAAAGGGCTATTATTCAAACACATCAGGTGATTTTATATCTAAACAGGTTGTATCCGGTACAGTTCAGCTCTATAATTCCAGTTACAATCTTACGTTAACTGCTCCAATTATAAATGGGCAATATTCGTTCAGGGATCTCCCGGCTTATTCTTACAGTGCAAGTGTTATAGTTAATGGCACAACGTACAGTAACGTTGAAACACTGAATATTACCTCTTCAACCTCGCCAGTTGTTTACGATCTTGATGTGAAATTAGACACAATTTTTGCCACTATGAAAACTGGGGGAATTCCCAACTCAGGATATACTATAACTGCGAAGGGTGACAATACTCAGACTAGTGCCATTACTAATTCATCAGGTGGAGCCATTTTATATGTCCTTCCAGGACAATACAACGTCTTTTCAGGATATAAAGGATATAGTAGTTCCATAGAATCTGTAGTTTTTAGTGCATTGGATCAAAATCAGACTGTAAATCTGTCAACTGCAGCCTCATTCGGATTAACCGTAAGAGTAGATGGCTATTCCAACTTCCCCAGCGTTATGGCGCTGTTGAATGGAAATTTAAATCAATCTTATGAGTTGTCGGATCTGGGCAATGGTTATTACTTTTCCAATCTGACTATCGGAACTTACACAATATATGCAGAGCATGATGGCTATGCAATAATGAACACAACAAATTTGAATTCAACAAAAATGATTTCAGTATACTCAGAAGGCGCAACCACAGTTAAGCTCACCCCATCGATTGCCAACGCAACATTATTTTCCGGTCAGATTTCGCTCGCATACAATTCGGGTTTCATCTCAAGAGATTTCAACCAGAACGGAACATTCACTTTTGAAATTCCATCCGAATTCGAATATGGATTATCCGGCCAAGGCGTATTTGCTGGGAAAATATATGCTTCAAGCACTATGAAATTTATCACTTCAAACAGCCTAAATTATACCCTTAAACTTGTAAATTCAACAGCAATAACAGTGCTGACATATAACAAAGAACTTGGGGCATTTTCTTCAACATCGGCATTTGATTCTGGAGTTAGTGTTCTGTACTTTGATAACAGCCCTCTTGGCACTTCAAGAATTTTGAGTGATGGTTACTCCTCTGTTTATATTCAGAGTCCCTCCATGGTAGGTTATTCGGTAAGGTCATATTCATCTGGTTTTCAATCCAGTATGATTCCAGTAGAAAGCCTTACATTAAATGCGGGAATAACTCCCCCAAACTATGGGGTAAGAGTACAAATTTTACTGAACAATGAAAGTTCGACAAGTTTGAACGGGACTTTAAAAATATTTGGAAATCAGAACTACACGACTGCAATAAAAAACGGATTTGCTAATATTTCTTTAATGCCAGGTATCTATAGCATATCCATATCAGGTTCCAATCAGGAAGTTAAACTCTTCAGGAATATTCTCTCAGTGACGGTGGCTAATCAAAGCGTATTCCTCAATGCAACGAGTCAAGTAATGGTCACAGTTATTGGGTCTAAGACCGTTGATCTTTTCAATGCAACAGGAAGTCAGTTTTCTGGTACTGATTACGTTGCTCCAGGTGTTTACACAATTTATTCTATTTCAAGCAATGGTGGTGTCAACCTTACAAAAATAGACTTGAATGTAAATAGAACAATAGTGCCAGTATATTCTACAGGATATGTGCTTACGCTGAAAAACAGTATTGGGAGTTCTGGCAATTACTTTATAACTTCTAACCTTGGAACTCTAAGAACATCACTGTCATCATTTTTGGTTCCATCTGGTAATTATCTAATAACGTTCCAAAACAATTTGGTAAACAGCACAGGCTCATGGTCAATAGCTGGATCTACAAACCAAATGGTTACCGGAAATTCTGTTGTAAACATATCTGTTTCTCAAAAGCTCTTTACTACAGATCTTAGTGGAACAGTATCATATGCAGGAGTAAACTCTTCACTAAGTTCAGTTGCCTTGTACAGGAACGGGATAGTTTCTTATATCTCTCATTCCAATACGCAGGGCTTCTATTCAATGTCGGTCAAGAATGGTTCATACACAATATATGCATATAATAACCTCACAGGGGCTGCTTACATGGGGATAATAGACATTTCACCTTTCCAAAATGTGGCATATATGAATATAACTATGACGACAGGCTACATGACAAACTTTGCAGTCACTATGGGTACTTCAATTATTAATACATCTGTGAATATCAGTCTGGCCAATGAGCTGATAGTTGTCAATTCTAATTCTCACGGCACACTTTTACCAGAAGGTAATTTTACATTCACAGCTTCTACAAACACTACAGTTAGTTCAAACAACTACACTGAATCTATTTCATTTACGAACAGCACAGTTATTGATATAAATACTGCAATGTCTGTACAGCTTACTTTGCAGAAGTTATACATATATAATTTGACCCTGACATTTGGAAAAATTAAAAACATATCTGCAGGATCATCTTTCAATTACACACTCTCAATCAGAAACCGGGGAAATTCAATGGTTAATATATCTCTGTCATCTGGAGCAAGTGCTTGGAATATAACATTTGCCAAGAAAAATTTAAAACTTGGCATAAACCAGTCTTTAAGCGTAAATGCATCCTTTAAGAATTCAACCATGGTTCCATCTGGTAACAATTCAATTCCAATTGTTTTAAATTATCACTCTGGAACTATTACAGACTATGTGAATGTAAATATTTCAAAATTCTACGACTTAAAATTGCAATCAGTATACAACAAATATGTAGTATTTGATTCAGGGTACGGTGCAGTTCCTGTTAAATTAATAAATACCGGAAATACCAACGAGACAGTACACTTGATAATAGGTGATCTTCATACTATTAACCTGTATAATTGGAATGTAACCATAACTTATAATGGAAAAAATGTGAGTGAGGTCAACCTGAGTTACAACCAGACATTGACGATTTACGTTAAATTGACTCCAATCAGCAGTCAACATATCTCCAGTCAAATATCATTAATTTTGAATGGAACTGTCCATGGGAATGTCTATTCCATGCCCAATTTATCAGTTTCCTTCCCGAGTGTTCCTGGGTTAATGGCTTATCCAAGTGGAAACAATCTAATTTCGAACTATACGGGCAATCCGGATAACACACTTTTAACAGGTTCAATTATATTAGTTGTTATTATTATTGTAGGAATCGGTTCTACAGCAATTGTTTCAAGGAGGAACAGGAAATGAGAATGAAGGCAATTTTTCCAATAATTTCAATTATACTTTTAATAGCAGGCTTAATTACCATTGTACCGGTTGATTCGCAGGCTGCTAATGCAACCTTTGGTGCCACTCTTAGCTATCCGGGAACAGTTTATAGTTTTGAATATTTTCACCTAAATGTAACAGAAACTCCAGGATATTCAAATTATTCTGCCACAATATATGCTGGGGCTCAGAATGTTACAAACATGAAGCCTATAACTGCAGATCAAAAAGTGTCTGAAAAAAACGGATCATTCGAATTTTCTCTGATTGCACCAAGTTATGCTCCACAAACCATGTACGTATATATACAGGAATCGGCAGATTATAATGGAGTTCAGGTAAAGCACTCACAGGAAATAGAGATAAAAGTGGTTAGCCCAATTGTTTTTCATGCACAATTGAGTGACAGTCTACCAGTTCCCATATACAACCTCACAGTTCTGTTTTACCTTGATGGTCAACAGGTTGGCTCTAAATATGTGCCTTCATTGATGCCAAACGATACAGTCGTAGTCAACTTAACTCTTCCTTCAAATCTTGTATCTCAGGGAGAGCACAGTTTGGAAATTACAGTCAGCAATGCATCAGTATTTATAAACAGCAATAAGCAATCATATACAACTACATTCTACTATGGAACTCCGCCCAACTATGATTGGATTTATTACATTTCCATAGGAGCAGCCATTTTTATGGGATTTCTATTTTTCGTTGCAACGAGAAGGAAAAAGGGAATGGGATATATTCCAAAGTGGAAGAAAGCCAAGAAAAAATAAAATTTAAACCAATATTTTTATTGTTCTGAATTCAGATTCTATGGCATTTTTTCTTTTCACACCAGGCTTATCGGGATATTTTCTAAATTTTGTATTATCAACTAAGGTTATCCTGGCAGCAGATAGTGCATTATTATGAATAGCATGAGGACCGCTTGTTCCCCTTTCATTGACAA
>JAKBRR010000061.1 GCA_021845325.1 Thermoplasmata archaeon | reverse complement strand
TACACTACACCATAAGGATATTGATCAGCCATTCATACCATTAAAAAACAAAGAGAATTACAGGATTCGCTGAGATGTGCATGTCAGAAATGTAGTGGAAATTCTAAGACTATTTTGATACCATATTATGAGTTCCTCCCTGGTCTCAGTCTCATCTATTGCTTTTTTAAAGATGGCGTAGTCCACATCGAACTGATCTTTTCTGCCTGTTACATATTCCTTTTCGAACTTATTCATAACAGAATCGACTCTTCCGTTTTTTTGAATTTCTCCCTCAGGTTGCTTATGAAATCCTCAAAGTCTCTGCTCTGCCTTGCTGCATCCTCAATCAGTTCCCTGTCATGATCGGCACGGTCATTCCAACCTGCCCTGTATCCGTCCTTCCTCAGAGCTTTCTCAAACTCTGTCATTGTATCAAGTGTCTTCTGTTCTCTCATGGATTCAGTGAAAGTTGCATCTTCCATATGATTTGCGGATGCATTGAAAAATGAGAAAAAAGAGAGTTTAAGGATATGGAAAGATGTCCGGGGAAATTTTCAGAATAAATTCAATTTGGTTGTTCATTTGTCCTTTTCCTCCAGTTCCTGCCTTCTTAACTCGGCCATCAGTGCATCCCTCTTGAACTCCTGGGCCGAGTTGCGAATCTTATCAGCCATTATGCAATATCCATTTACGAGGATGCAACGCTTTGGTACGCACTTATCTATCCTCCTGACACCATCAAGTTCGATGTTATAAGGAAGGCATCGGTTGGAAATAACATAAGCGGTGCAAAATAGTTCAATCTATTTTTTTTATGATTACCTTTCCGTCATCAATGTAATATCCTATAACATCCCCGGGTATAACATCCAGCGCTTTCTGTACAGGCACCGGTACAGTAATAGATTTGGATGCAGACCTATTTTGAAGTTTAGATGACCCCATAAATTGTAGCATTAATGGTGATTCCAATTACAGATTAAATAGCTTACTTGTGCTTTTTGTAAGAAAAGTATGGCATGACTTCTTTCCCTAACGTTTGAATTTATCAGTTCAGTTAGTCCATCAGACGTTTTATTTCCGGTCTGTCTGGTTTAATTCCTTCTATTTTCCACAATACCATGCCGGGAAAATTTTCGGATTCAATTAACTCAGGATCTATCCCCTTTCCAATATAAGTATACAGTTTTTCCTGGTCATCACTGGAATCGTTATTTCTTCTGCAAAAAACTGAAACGCTTTGATGAAGTCTGCCGGCTGTTAGAAGCCTCTTGATGCCCGATGCTCTGGTTCCCTTTCTTATAGGTGTGCTCCAAAGGAGAGTCCCCTCTTTCGAGAGTTTCTGAATCCTACCGTGATATGACCCCTCTTTGCCTACAGTTACAAAAATGGCAAATTTGTCATTATTCCCTCCGTATATTACTACTCCGTTAATTCCCCATTTTCCGCAGAAATAATAAAAAGTCGTATCCGGATCAAGTATGTCATGTACCTCTTTTTTAGTATATTTCCCACATAATTCCAATTCCATCAAATTCAACTCCGAACCGGAAAACTTCCAGTATTACATATAACTATAATATACACGATATTATATTACTTTCCATCTGAAGCTAACGTTGAACCATAAGCATGATGGCAGGCGAAAACGGTAATTACTATTCTGTAATGGTATAATGTGTATAAGTCCGCCAAAAAGATTAGAACTATGAACACAGCTGAACAGAGAAGTTGGAACATGTCCAGGGTTCCTTCTAAAAATACTTTACTTGAAGTAATGGTTAGAAGGTACCTCTATTCAAATGGATTTAGATACAGAATCAAAAATACGCTTCCAGGTAGACCTGATATAATTTTTCCAAAAAAGAAGATTGCTGTGTTTGTCAATGGATGTTTCTGGCATATGCATGGGTGCAAGCTATCAAACTTGCCAAAAACGAACATAGAATTTTGGTTGAAAAAACTCACCGGAAACAGAATAAGAGACATGGAAACTGAATTTAAACTTACTTCTGAAGGGTGGAAAGTAATAAAACTTTGGCAGTGCGATCTAAAAAAAAGGTTCTACGAAACTATGTTCACTCTTACCTCATTGCTAAATCAGTAAGTACCTGTATGAAGTGAGATAATAAGTGGTTTGGGTCCAGAAATATTTTTAAGAACCTTATCATAGAGTTTATTGATTATGAAATCTGAAAGTCACTGGACACCTTTCCCCGCACCGATCAGTCCCGAATTTACATTTGTTGATCTTTTTTGCGGAATTGGAGGCTTTCGGCTTGCTTTACAAGAATTTCAAGGTAAATGTGTTTTTTCCTCAGACATAGACAAATATGCTGCCCAAACCTATGAAATCAATTTCGGCGAAATCCCGAAGGGAGATATTAGAGAAGTTGATGCATCGACCATTCCTGATCATGATGTCTTGACTGCAGGATTTCCATGCCAAGCCTTTTCAATTGCAGGTAAGAGAGGCGGATTCGAAGATACCAGGGGTACACTGTTCTTTGAAATAGCCAGAATATTAAAGGAGAAAAGACCAAAAATATTCATTTTAGAGAACGTGAAAGGGTTGATTTATCACGATAAGGGAAGAACCTTGAAAACGATTCTTGAAATCCTAAGAGGGGACCTTAGATACACTGTCCCTCCTCCTAAAGTTCTTGATGCATCTGATTTTGGAGTTCCACAGAAAAGACAGCGTGTTATCATCGTTGGATTCAGAAGCGATTTGGACGCCAGTATTTTCACTTATCCACACCCGACAGGTTTGAAGACAACTATCGATGATATAATTGAAGAAAACCCTGTTTCGGTGAAGTATTATCTCTCCGATGCGTACCTGACCTCACTTAAAAGACACAAGGAAAGACATAAGGAAAAAGGCCACGGATTTGGATATCAGGTGCTTGAGAAATGCGATATTGCCAATGCTATAGTTATAGGTGGAATGGGCAAAGAAAGAAATTTGATTAAGGACGATAGACTTGTTTCAACAAAACCGGTTACAAGAATCAAAGGCGAAGTAAACGGAGAATTTCTGAGAAAAATGACTCCAAGGGAATGGGCAAGACTCCAGGGTTTTCCCGATAAATTTATCATACCTGTTTCTGATGTCCAAGCATACAAACAGTTTGCAAATTCCGTACCCGTACCGATGATTAAACAGGTCGCAGCTAATGCGCTTAAAGCCTTGGAGTTGCATAATTTTGTCTTTGCACCTTAATGCCGGAGAATGGTCGGAAATTTACGTTGCGAGTTCACTTATATGGAGTGGGAAACTCGATGTGTGGAACGATGGGCAGTATGACATTGCCGGGATCCGCTCAGCCGACGGAAATTATTACTCATTACGCATTGATGGGAGTGATGCGATATTGGAGCAAGGCCTATACAGAGAAAGAATTTCCAGATCTGAATTGAAGAATTTATCCGAGATTATTAAAAGAGGAATTCTTTATGGTAGAAATGGAAAAGGTTCTTTCTCAATCCCAGGTGCAGATTCCATCTTGGAAAAGACCAACCTAAACTTGATAAGAGGTAACAGCGGTCGCAGGAGTGATATCGGCGTCGTTATCAGAAATATGTTCACTGGAGACCTTGACTACTTGACATTTAGCGTGAAGTCACTTATGGGGAGTCCACCAACCTTGTTCAATGTTTCAAAGTCTTCAGGGATAATTTTCAAATTAACAGGCAGTTTGGAACGGACAGAAGTTGATAAAATAAACAATCTTCAAACAGTGAGGGATAGGATCAGGAAAATTGCTGATTTAGGTATAAAACTAAAGTATTCCGGCTATGTAAACGACACGTTTAGAAGGAATCTTACATATGTGGATCTAGAGTTTCCAGAAATTTATGCCTACTCTGTTCTTGCATACTTTTCTGCCCCCGGGAACCGAACAATGTTTGACATAGTCAAAATGCTCGAGGGAAAAAACAACGGCACCTTTGCAGCCGTGAGTGGCAGATCTGACTTCAGTTCGCACCATTTGCAATTCAAGTATGAGGAGCTTCTGCTTCACGTTGCATCCGGCATGACCTCTGCATCAGAGTGGTCCGGCAGTTATGACGTAAGCGGGGGTTTCATTATTGTTGGGCACAAAGGAGAAATTTCATGCTTCACATATTCCAACCCTCAAAATCTTCGTAAGTTTTTATTCGAAAACACTAAATTTGATGCCCCAAGCACAATTAGGCACAATTATGGATATATCCATGGAGCTCCGAACCGGCAAGAACTAACATTAATTGCACAAATTAGATTTGTAAGATGAACCAGAAATATTAACTCGCACCAATTAAATCAACACCCAAATTGAGACATATTAACCTGACATTTCAGTCAGAATGTCTGATTTCGTTTAAATCATATCCTTTATTTGTTATTCTACTCAGTATACATACAGTAGTCTATGTCCATCCACTGTCCCACAAAGAACTCCTTTCGGGACACTCAAAAGAGGGATGGGTGATATATAAAGAAATTAGTTAATTTTGAGGGGTAGGTTTTTGGTAGATCCACTAATTTCATAAATACCTCAGAACTAAGATAATATAAAAAAGGTAGGACCCAAGCAACCTGTCATCCCGCTTCATAAAAGAATTAGTCCGATGAAATACCATGAACAAAGAAATCGATAATAAGAATGAGTTAATTTCACTTTGTCGATCACTCCTCATTTCCTCTTTCCCTGAGCACATACTTGGCTTGGTCAAAGGAAATTTGCGCGAAGGCATTTTTCAAGCCAACTTCTAGGATGCTTTCGCTCAAAGTGTATTTTGAATCCTTGTTTTGGAAGAAACGACCAAGCGGATCGATCATGAGGTAACTTTCCGTCATGAGACTGTTGTCTTCCGGCACCATTGAAGGTATATCTCCGTGCCTCTTAACAAATTCCGAAAACTGGTTTTCTGTTACCTTCAAATAATTATATTCATTTAAATTCTGATCTTTTACCGGGAGCACCTGAAAAACTTTCCATCTAATTGGTTGAATCCTTTCGATTATATTGTGCATGTCTTCCCTCCAATTCTGGGAAGTCACGACTGTGTTGGCCATAATTTGTACCCCGTGTTTTCGCACTATGTCAGCTGCTTTGATTATGGTGCTGATGTGCTGGCCATACCCCCTTCCCAGACTCTTCTCTACTTCATCATCTGCGGAATCTATACTCAGTTTAACTGCACGAATTGAGGAACCTATCTGATTCACCAGCTTTTCTGTTACTCCTGTTCCATTAGTAACCACTGTGTTCACTATGCCCACAGAATGGGAATAATTTACAATGAGGGGAAACTCTTTAACGAGTGTTGGTTCTCCACCTGCGAAATTTATACGTTTTACGCCGGACTGCCTAAGTGTTTTGATAATCTCATATGCACGTTCAATGCTAATGCTTAGTTTTGGGGTTCTGTCTTTCTTATCACCAGGATTCCTAAAGAAGCAAAAAGAACAACTATAGTTACACTGGTAAGTGATATGCCAATTGACTGCGTAAGGCAGATTCAAAGCTTCCACTCTCCGCATTTTGTGTCTAAATAGAACTGATACAAAACCTTAAGGCCTAGCACATCGCCTTTATAGCATACCTGTATCCAATTACGTTTCGGAATTATTAACATTGGCGTGACTGAAGTCAAATGGGCATAGCCCAAATCGCTGAAGTTAATACGCTATCTTTTAGAAGTATAATATTTTTTCCATCGTATAATATCAAAACATTTATTAATTTCAAGTTCCTAAATTCGCATAATGAGCTTAGAAGAGATTGGCCGGTTAATTTGGGATGATTTAATCTTAGATGTCGAAAATGATAGAACTGCATATCCCCTTTCGTATCATCCAAGTGATCCCGGATTATTAACGCTAGAGTCCAAAACGTTTTACGAACCCCATCCTAGCGAGTATATAAATTCATATGAACTTTCATATGGCGGGAAAATATTTGCCGGACACAGATTTTCTCCGAATTCTGAGGAGCGATTTTGCGAAAATTTTCTTACCAAGAGCGATAACGTCAAAAAATTCAAGGAGATTTTTGCCAATTCCAAGCATCCGGGAAACTCCAATGATCTATTGGATGACCTTGCAACTTCAATTTTAGTCTATAACTTTGCCGACAAAATTCTTGAATCAATTGATAGAAATGAGGATCCAAAATTGGGAACTAATGAACTCTCATTATTGGATGAATTGCTCCAAAAGGATATTGTGATAAGAGCATACTCAGGCATATCCAACATAATACCCAAAATGGAAGGAGAACTGAAAGGTAAGCAATTTGATATTACAATAGAAACTGAGAAGAGAAACAAGAAAACAAGAATTCGTTTGCCACAAACAGAGGATTTCCCTAAATTTATAGAAATCGGTGGCTTGACGGCAGAAAATCAAATCCCAAAGGATGTAAAGAGGCCAACACTTACTCCATCTTCTCTAATTGTATCTGTCGAAGAAAATGTACAATATATTCCTGTCAGGTTCCACAGGAAACAACGTGGCTTTATGATGAACCTTCCTAACTACTACACATTAATAACTCCGTTTGATCTGAGTTTTCAATGGATGTCTGGGGAACTAAATGAAGCTTTACTGACTATGGGTCTGCTTCAGTCAGAAACTTGCCTAAATTTCACAATTGGGGGTTGGTCAATATATCTAGGAGAGAGGCTGGTATATAATTACCATAGATTTATAAAGAGTTATGAGCAGAAGTCGTGTAATAGATTTTATGAATGGAATCTGGGTGATGAAAAGAAAATGAGATCCACCAAGAAGTTAATCTTCAAACTTCTAGAAAATTCCCGTATAATGAGGATATATGATTCCGAAAGAAAGAGATTCGATGGGGATCAGCGTCTCCGGAATGCCTATAGGTCATTCAATGACATTATCGAGAGTAATCGGGACAGCATCTATAAATTGAGAATGACCATAGAGACTCTTGAAAAGTTTTACTCTGTCACCAAAAATAGTAGGAATGAAACTTCTACTGCTTTGCAAAATCTCGTCAATTTGGTTTTCGATGATACAAAATATATCTATGATGTTTTCGACCTTGGATACTGCATTAGGAGCAAATACACACACCATGAAATTCAACCCGGAGATTTGAAGGAATGCCTCAAGAATATTTTGGTTGAAACTGGGGACTATGCAGATGACGAATACGATTATTTCCGGTTAGTGGATTCACTGTTCAAAACACATATCGAACTGCTCAGACAAACGATCGTCATCTGCCTCTTAACCGATACTAATGCAGATGAGTTTTCAGGAAATATTCGGACTCGCCATTACAAAGGAATCCCGAAAACGATAAAAACAATAATACCAGAAGAAACGTACTTAGACGACCGCATCAAAGAAAGGATAAAAAATAAGCCAAAAAACAGAAAAATAAACTAAAGGCAGATTAACTGAATTATATCCACCCCCAACCCATTTCCTCATCTCCTTCCGATCATCATCTTCAAAAGGAATGTTCAGGTAATGCTCATACTGCGTGGTTGTAGTATGACCCTGGCTAAGTGCGATCTGCAGTGCCTTATCCGGATAATAGAACACAAGCCATGATTCCTAGGTTTTCCTGAACGTCTTGTTGTTTACTGGAGATCCCTCCAACACTTTCATTGACAATCTCCTCAATTTCATGTCCAATGCCGATAGTTCTGGAAGAGGATGCGGTGCCAGGAAAAGATCCTGGATCAGTGTTTTTCCCATGTCAGATAATCTTATGGCCCTTTCCCTCTGCTTTGCCTTCACCTTGAGCATGGAACCCCTGGGAAGATATACAAACTTCCCATCAAGCCAGTCCGGATTCTCCCTGAACCTCTGCAGTTCCGCATACCTCATTCCCGTCAAAAGAAGAGAGGTGCATATCCTCCTGGTGTAAGGATCCAAGGCATCCCTTATCTTTTCAAACTCAACCGGTCTGAGGATCCTCACCTCAAACTTCTCAGATGATCTAACAATGGCTCTCAATGTATATGTTAAGATACTGACAAAACTTAACGCTTTCCATGGGTTTTTGGTGTTGTGTCCACATGGATCCATGGAATGAGTATATAAATGGCGTTAAGTTTTAAGAGAAGAGTTAACGAAGGGCAGTACCAATTTTTCCTAACAAGGCAGCACTACTTTTAAATAGGCTGTTT
>JAKBRR010000060.1 GCA_021845325.1 Thermoplasmata archaeon | reverse complement strand
CTTACCTAAATTAACATATTTCCTATCCAAAAAAAGGTTAACAATCATACCTCAATTCCTCTGGGAAATCCTCCAGTTGAATATATTGTTCCCCCTGCCCACTTAACCCATAATAAAATATTGTAACTCCCTTTGGTATATCTACCTGTGAACAGCCCAATAGATATTTGCCACCATTCTTCATAAAGCTCCTTGCTTCAAACTGGGATGCATAATGCATGATAAGCTGATCTGAAACTTCCATAAACTCCTTTAATTTTTCTTCTGAAATGGTATGGTTTACAACAACCCTGCTTGCTCCAGAAATAATCATGTCCACAAGGTCGTTTTCGCGGAATGGATATGCCATAAGATCAAACTCCACGTATTTTGATATTGTTGAATAGAGATTAAAGTTATATTTGGAACGAAGGAGAGCATCCATGTCTATGACAAAAAATTCCTCATCCGGCAACCTTGATAGATCATCTATTCCATCTATATTTCCAAGGATTCTCGAATGCGAAATAGTAAGGCACTTCATTGATCCGTATGAAATACCTGTTGTTAAATTATTGTGTTTTTTGATGGCATGGTAGTTACTATCACGACCGAATTTAATCTTCCTAAAAATTTAATCTTAAAAAAATGCAATTTTAAAAGTCATTTCAGAGTCTTTCGTATAATCATAGAAATAGTTACATTAGCAAAAATTTATTAAACATTCTGTGAATATCTACTCATTGCTATCTAGTCTGAAGGCATACACAGTGAAACCTGAGAAATTACTCGTCCCAATGGCAAAAGGAGAACACTCCAAAAAGGCCTTTGATTTAGCCTTGGGCCTAGCATCAAACTACAAATCTGAAATTACAGCGCTTACAATTAAGGATGAAGCCAGAGAGATAGTATGGAGCGATAAGGTAGCTATAGTTCTTAACGCCTACAAGGAAGCAAAGGAAAGAAATATAAGGCTCGTACCAAAAGTTCAAAGTGCGAAGAATATCAAGCAAGGTATAGTATCTGAAATCAACTCAAAGAATTATGATATGGTAATTTTCAGCAGTGGACCCAGGGCGACTTTATCTGCATCTTTGTTAGGCGGCATAGGAGATTACATTATAAAGAATTCAAGAGCGACCGTTTTAGCCATAACGTCAAGAATGAACAAGTACAAATATGAAAGAGTGTTGGTACCTGTTACCGAATCTCTGAATGTGAGAAGATCGTTATACATTGCCTTAATGATTTCAAAAGTGTTTGATGCCAAGGTGAATATTCTTGACCTGAGAAAGTTTGACAGGAAGGAAACTCATGGGTTCAAAAATTTCTTTGATTCAATTGACGAAATTAAGAAGGAATATCCAAATATTGAATTTTCCAAGAGTGAAGGAAATAATATGAAGGAAATTATTCTTGGAAGAGCTTATTCAACCGGTGCGGACCTTCTGGTGTTTGGGGTTCGCCCAGGTACATCCGGCAACATTAGAATCAACGGTCTTATAAAAGACCTTATAAAAGAAATGTGGACTGATACAATCTTAATCAAGAAGTGATTTTGGCACCACTCCATTCTTAATCATCAAATTTATGATGTCCACATTCAGAACCATTGTGTTTGTGTAGTAGCTTCCGAATATTGGAAAATTTTGCTGTTCACTTGAATTTATATATTGCATAAGATCAGATTCGAGAACGCTAATGGATAGAGAGCCATTGAATAATATGGACAGGTTTGATGCTATTCTCGGGATCTGAATGTACGCACCTTCCACCGGTATATTTGGATCAAGTCCTGAGGCGGAATATGCTATCATTGCAAAGGGAATGGAAGACAGGTTAACCCCTGGATTTTTACTTTCAAATTCCCTTAAGGCATTCAATGTGAAATTAAGTGACTGTGATGAATCCCCAGATCCTGTGCATGAACCTGATTCTGATAAGTTGTACGAAGTTACAGAAGGCCTTGCCTGGAAGAAGAGAGAACTGTTGTTGAAAGCTTCAGCCAGCAAATAACTTCCATATACCTTGCCGTTTATTTCCACAGGTGAACCCATGGCGCTTCCAGGATCTATATGCTCTGCGATTTCAGCAGTTATTGAAGGGATGATAAACCCCAGAAAGAGTATCATAACAACTGCCATTATGGCAGAGCTTCTCATGATTTTTAAATAAGGATTTAATTTTACCATGTAACACCAACTCCGGCCAATAGAAAATAGATAATGCCAATACAGATAAATGGAAAGATAATGCCCCCTGCACCATATAAAATAATGTTTCTTTTCAGAAGTTCATCCGCCCCTGAAGCCTTGAATTTGACCCCCTTGAGTGCCATGGGTATCAATGCAGGAATTATGAATGTGTTAAAAATAAGTGCCGATGTTATGGCAAGCAGGGGATCAGTAAAACCCATTATATTTACGAAACCTAGCTGAGGGATAAGATAAAACATGGCAGGTATGATGACAAAATATTTTGCAACATCATTTGCAAGTGAAAAGGTTGTTAAAGAACCTCTTGTTATGAGAATCTGCTTTCCAAGAAATATTACGTCCATGAGCTTTGCCGGATCATTATCCAGATCAATCATATTTGCGGCGTCCTTGGCAGCCTGAGTGCCGCTATTCATAGCCAGGCCAACATCAGCTCTCGCCAGTGCAGGAGCATCATTGGTCCCGTCTCCCACCATTGCAACCATTCTCTGCTTGTCTTTTTCCTTTTCTACTTCCCTGAATTTGTCCTCTGGTTTAACGTTTGCAACAAATTCTTCTATACCGCTCTCCCGGGCAATATACTGGGCAGTTATTTCATTGTCTCCTGTGCACATAATTGTTTTGATATTCATATTTTTCATAGTTTCAATTCTTTCTCTAATCCACGGTTTGATAACATCATTTAATTCAATAACTCCAAGGAACTGATCATTTTTACACAAGGTCATGGCAGTTCCCCCCTTGCTTGATATTTCAGCACTAATTCCTTCTATGAAACTATCGTTTCGGCCAATTTTCTCTGAGATTGATTTCATTGCCCCCTTCAAAATAACAACATCATCAATTTTTACTCCACTGTACTTTGTATCTGATGTAAATGGAATGAATTCTCCAGACAAACCTCCAAACTTCTCAGTATCTAAACCAGATGATTCACACAGTTTCACTATGGATATTCCCTCCTTGGTCACATCTTCAGCAGAAGAGAGATAGCAGTATCTCAGGAATTCACTCCTGTCAATACCTGGAACTGGATAGAAGTTAATGGCCTGCCTGTCTCCTATGGTTATAGTTCCAGTTTTGTCAAGAATTATCGTATCTATATCTCCTGCATTTTCAACTGCCCTGCCACTTTTGGCTATTATATTAAATTGAGAGACCTTGTTTATGGCAGCGATTCCAAGAGCAGGAAGAAGGGCTCCAATTGTTGTAGGAATGAGGCAAATCAGGAGAACGATAAGTATGAAAAGATTCAGATTAATGCCCAGGAAATCTGCCAGTGAAAAAATTGATGCCGTGATTATGAGGAAGATCAATGTAAGACCTGAAAGCATTACATTCAACGCTATTTCATTAGGAGTTTTTTCACGAACTGAATTGCCAACAAGGGCGATCATTTTGTCTAGAAACGTTTCCCCCGGGTCCGCCGTAATCCTTATCTTTACAGAATCTGTGGTTAAAACAGTCGAACCTGTTACACTATCACCTACAACCTTCATCATTGGTTTAGATTCGCCAGTAATCGAAGATTCGTTGAAATAGCCGGAACCTTCTATTATTTCACCGTCGTTAGGCACGAATTCATTTTTGTTTACTAAAACGATCATTCCTGTTCTTAACTCTTCTGAAGGAACATCTCTTATCGTTGATCCTTCAATAACATGTGCAATTGTTTTTTGCCTGATTTTCTTCAGACTGTCAGTAATTGCTTTGCTCTTTCCCTCAGACAAGGATTCAGCAATGTTTGAGAAGAAAACAGTGAGAAATAGAAGTATTATGACCGCAGTATAGAAATAGATATATCTGGGTGAAACTGGAAGACCGTATTGTCCACTAAATATCAATAAGTATATTGACATTATCAGGGCAATCTCTGTTACAAACATCACTGGATTCCTGATTAACCTGTCTGGTCTGAAGTTTTTCAGTGCTATAATTACAGGCTCTATGTTGATCTTCAATGAATCACCCCAATTAGAAGGTTAAAGTCCTTTCCCCACGCAAGAAGTGGACCCAGTGCAAGAACCGGGAAAAATGACAGTAAACCAAGAAGTATCATGGTAAAAAATAACATGAAACCAAACCAGAATGAACCCACATTAACTGATCTCCCGTAAGTTACCTTTGGTTTTTTGAAAGCAAATGACTGAGCTATCATGAGCTGGAATCCCATTACAAGAAACCTGCCTGTAAGCATAATACCCGCTTCCAGAATATTAAAAAATGCCTGATTGACCTGAAATCCGCCCATGGCGGACCCATTGTTTGCTGCAGCTGAGGAAAACTCATAAAGCAATTCTGTTATCTGGTCCGGTCTGGGACTTACAAAACTTGACATTAATGCAGGAATCAGGAGAGTGATTCCCAGCGGAACAACAATGAGGAGTGGATGTGTAATAAGTGAATATGTTGAATATTTTATCTCTTTTGAGCTTATCTTCAGGCTAAAGAGCTCAGGAAGTTTTCCAACCATTAGAGCTACTAAAAAAATCGTGAAAATAACATATGTAAATATGTTTAGAATACCGGTACCTACGCCACCAAGTGGATCATTTAGCAACATTGGAAAGAGCACTCCTAGAATTCCTGCGGGTGTAAACGCGTTCAATGCTGAATTAGCTGCTCCAGTGGACGTCATAGTTGCCCCTGATGCAAATATGGATGTTTGCGAGATTCCCAATGCTGTCTCCTTACCAAGGAAATTCCCTGTGTAGAATAATCCAAGATTACTCATTGTGGGAAGGCCTGCATATTCTCCAAAAAATGTAAAAAAAGCACTGAGCATAAATAGTGACATGATGACACCAAAAACCATCCTTCCAAAATTTCGACTCTCCAGAACCCTGCCAAGTGCAAAGATTGACCCCATCGGTATTATTGTGAATGAAACAACTTCAACAATATTTGAGATCCAGTTTGGATTCTCAAAAGGATATCCGGCATTTGCCCCATAAAATCCACCACCATTTGTTCCTATATTCTTTATGCCTTCAAGAGAAGCAACCGGTCCTATGGGTATACCTATCACCGATTTGGAGAAAAATGGGTGTATATATAGAAAAGATGATGTGGTTTCCGGAATCCCGATAAAGAGAAATATCACTGTTGCAAGAAGAGATAATGGCAAGATTAACTCGAAAATAGCCACAAGAAAATCATGGAAAAAATTTCCCAGCTTCCCATCATCCTTAATGATTCCCCTGATAAATGCCATTGAGGCAGCGAAACCAGTTCCAGCAGACAGAAACATTAATCCTATTATTACAATGGTGAGTTCATAATATGATAAACGCTGCGGTGATGAATAATTCTGGAGGTTTGTATTTGTAAGAAAGCTGCTTATTGTATTTATGGCAAGGGAAAATGAAAAACCTCTCTGACCTGGCAGCGGGAAGTAGTTTGTTTGAATTAGCAAAAATAAGAGGGTAAAAACCCCTGCCATCAAATTGAAAAAAAGAAGACTGAAGAAATATCCTTTAAATGTATGTGACTCATTTTCATCTACACCACTTATTTTTTCTATAAAATATATTGCCTTCTCAGAAAATCCTGTTAATATTGTACGTTGGCCAAGGTATATTTTTTTTATATGATCCGCTATTATAAATCCAAATATCGATATTACAATGAGATAGATCAAAATTATAACTGTTCCTGAAAAAAGCCTGTTGTTGACAAAAAAGTTAAGCCAGAAGTTTGTTGAAGATCCACCACTTATCATAGTTTCTCAGCTCTGAATATGCTGTAAAGAAGATAACCTGAGGTAAAAGCAACGACTATGATCAATGGTATTATCCAATAGCTCAGTGAAATCAACCCACTTTAATTTTCTATGTATATTTAAATTTTAAGGCTAAAATGTGTAAAATATTTATCACTAATCTATAGAATTCTTGAGTGTCTCTTTTTAAATAATTTTTATTTATTTTTTATAACGAGTTTAGAATGCCTACAATTTGAAATATGTTTCATTAAACAAATATACACTATAATGGCGTCTGGAGTATGAGAACTGTTACAGACACATGCCATACGTGCGGTGAAAAGGATTTCACTTTATGCGCATTCTCGATTATTGCGCGATATCCAAATTTGTTAATTCTTTCCATGATTTGATAGTTCGTATCTAAAATCTTTTCTGTTGGTGTTATGATATGTAATATTACCCGGCTGCCCGCATTAGCATTCCGTAATGCAAATGGTAAATACAAATAACTTTTGAAATTACCCATTATAATAAGGTCATATCTCATTTTCCCATGAAAGCATCTGCAATCTTCGTTATAAATAAAAAATTTTGATGATATCCGGTTCAATTTGACAGCTTTTTTTAAATAATTCAGTGCGTTTTCATTGACATCTATACAGGTCTGGGTTTTCGGATTCAAGTATTTCCCAATGGGCAACGAAAAATAACCTATGCCTGAAAACATATCAAGAACGTTGTCAGGTTTTATCCCAATCCTGGATACAAAATTCCTTTCCCTTAAATTTCCCTTGCTTATCATTACCTTTTCTGGATCAAAGATATACTTCACACCATTCTCCATATATTGAATTTCTCCTTCTTTCCCCGCTATTAAATGGACTGATGGTTTCCTCTTCTCACCCAAAATTTTACCTGTTTCCCCATAAACTGATATAACCTTGAATTTGTTAACAATTTCAATTGCTGCCTGTTTTTCTTCATCAGTATTTTTCCAATTTTTCAGAATAATACATTTACCCAACCTGTACCATTTGTTCCTTTCACCATATTCAATGTCATCATTCCAGGTTATCTTATTCAGAACTCCGCTGATTGAGTTTTCCGCTGAAGATGTAAAATCAAAAATTGCGGACTTGTAAGGATCTAAATTGACCTCGTGGATAACAGGTAAAATGCGTAAATTTCCTCTGGAAATGATCTTAAGATCAGCCCTGAGCAAGTTATTTTCATGAAGATAGTCGTAAACCGAACTGAATTTATCTCTAGGTATGGACAATCCGTAACTTTTCAATATGCACATATGCCTGAAGACTTTTTATTGTTTACCAGTCCAAAATTTTTTAAACAAATTTTAGTCTTTATGATAACTTTGATATGTCAGTAAGATCAAATTGAAATCGCAAAAAGAAAAGCGTAAATTCGCGGATATAATACCTGCAAATGAATTCAGCTGACCTCTTCAACAAGGCTAAAAATATGTTTCCTGGAGGGGTAAATTCCCCCGTAAGATATTATGCACCAAACCCTGTTTACTTTAGAAAAGCTATAGGAGATAGAATTTTTGACGTGAATGGAAAAGAATATCTTGATTTTAATATGGGATTTGGCGCAATGATCGCAGGTTATGGAAATGAAGAGGTAATTTCTGAGGTGCATGAACTGGATTATTTGAGTATACCTCTTGGAGTTCCCTCAGAGCTTGAAATATTACTGGCTGATGAGATTAAGGCAGCAATTCCTTCAATAGAAATGATGCGATTTACCAATTCTGGCACTGAAGCAACAATGCACGCCATTAGACTAGCCAGAGCATATACCGGCAGAAAGTTAATCATAAAAATGAATGCCGGTTTTCATGGATCGCATGATTATGTCCTCATAAGTGCGGGAAGTGGTGCACTGACATTTGGCACACCCTCATCCCCGGGAATTCCAGATGAAATTGGGAAAACAGTTCTCGTATCAGACTATAACAATATTGCTGATACTGAGGCACTATTCAAGAAATACAGGGATCAAATTGCTGCGCTTATTGTTGAACCAATTCTTGGAAATATAGGTCTTATTAATCCAGATGCTGGCTATTTAAAAAGCCTCGAGAAAATATGTCATGAAAATGGAGCACTGCTTATACTGGATGAGGTTATAACCGGATTCAGGTTTGGGTATAATGGTTACCAGAATATTGCTGATTTAAACCCGGATCTAACCATTTTGGGAAAGATAATAGGCGGAGGGCTT
>JAKBRR010000059.1 GCA_021845325.1 Thermoplasmata archaeon | reverse complement strand
GCATATTTCAGCCTGTGTCACATTGTCCGTAAAGGATTCCATAACTATCTGGAACTTCTCTTCAGCTGAATATTTTGATTTCATGAAAAGACCTCCATGATCCGAAAAACGGCTTTTCGCATGCTCTCCATGTATCTGTTCTTCTCTATAATATTATTATCATGGTGTTCCAGTTCTATGATGGTGCAGGTCAGAAATTATTGTTTCTATAATTTGAAAATTTGAAGAAGTTATTTATAACAAAATTATTACAGGTCCTTATATTACCTATATAGCGTGTCACACAATTCCTTTGTACCTTAAAATTCAGGTGAGTGACTGCCTGTTAATACAACTCAGTTAATGATTACCCGAATATACGAAAGCACGTAAGCGCATTGGATCGGATCTAACAGGGGTATAATAGATACAACATATCGCTTGTCAATAGAATCGAGGATCTTCACGTTCCATTAGTTTTGACAAATTGAGAATTGCTCTAGGATGAGAATCACATGATCAAGGTATGTCACCTATCCATTATACCAATGGTATTCATACTACTTCCTCACATATTAAGGTCAACATATAGAATTCTATTTAGATCACTTGAGTGGATCGCAAGACTGTTCTCAAGGATCACTAGCATCAGAACTGCTTGTTACACAAATATATTCAGGAAAATCATTTCAGGTCTTTATCGTCATGATAGAAACCTAGTGGACCGTGATTAAGACTTCGCTGTGTTCAAGAATCACATACTTAGTGATTATCCAAAATCAAAATAGTACTGGGAGAGGAGAGGATGGTCAAAGCTTCATGCTGTCATATCCAACAATGATGTATCTGTACTGTCATTTGCAATAACAGATAATCATGTGCATGATGCAAAGGCCAGGAAGGAGTTGCTGAAGTTCGTAAAGGAAAGGATCAAAAGGATATTCGCAGACATGGGTTATGATTCAAAGGCAATATTCAATGAATTCGGTTCCAAATCGGGTAATCTCGCCAAGGAAAAATGCATCGTCAAAAAGCAGTGGATCGTCTTCAAGATCAAAAACAGTCAGACAGATTAAAAGGACATCAGAGAAGGAATGGAAAAAATCTCTTGATTATGGAAAAAGATGGAATGTGGAGATATATTTCTCAGGATTGAAGAGAACAATGGGAGAAATAATCAAGGCCAATAGGCCAGACTACATTGCACAGGAGATTGCAATGAAAGTACAGTATTATAACATTCTAAGAGAGATGACACACGCTTATTGAATTGTGCAACACACTTCATGAATCTGAAAGATTATAATAATTGGAATCGCAAACCCCTCATCCTGTTACAATTGACTTATCCTGTTCAAGACAACAATTATAGGTGATTGCCCATTTAACTAATGCACAAAGAGGAGGGAGGGACAAATAAATCTGACTTCATCTACTAACACTTATAGAATAATTGAATGTGTCTACCATCTAAAGCAGAGAAGAGACATGATGCAGCATAGTTAACCAAAATGCTCTTAGGCTTCAGGAGGAAGGCTTTTGCGTATAAGACATGTGAGTCTATGAGTGTATTCAATTTATCTAAAGATAACTGCACCTAGGACATTCTCTCGTTGAGAAAAAACTTCCACACAATAGCAAAAGCATATCTTCTCAGTAGAAATACGGAAAAGAAGATTAAAAGAATGGATAGAATTAATGAAAGGAATAACATTGAGTAATATATTTTTAAAGATTCTAAAGAACCTGAGAAGAGGTACTAAGAGCTAAAGAGAATAGATGGAATGGTACAGGAAGTCAGGTTGAAAGTCCTCCATTACAACGAGATGCTAGAGAATAACATAGGTTGAAAGAGGTATGCAATAATTCTATAAAGTGCGACATAGATATATCTATTTATTAAAGAATGTCCATATAATAAAATTTAAATAATAATTACGATGTTATTAGAAGGGCCTAAAAAATGTTATTATTGACATTGCTTAAGAGAAAAGTCTAATATGTTTTTAATTATATGCCAAATAATGAAAAGAGCTCTTATAACTGGAATCACGGGACAAGACGGGGCTTATCTTGCAAAATTTTTGCTGCAAAGAGGATATGAAGTCTTTGGAACCTATAGAAGAATTAGTTCACCTAATTTCTGGAGATTGCAGTATCTTGATATATACCAGAAAGTGAAGTTGATCCCCGCAGATATGTCGGATTCATCATCAATTCTAAATGCAATAAATATATCTATGCCTGATGAAATATATCATCTTGCAGCACAATCTTTTGTTGAATCAAGTTTTCAGACCCCTCATTCCACAGGTGAAATCACCGGTTTATCTGTTGTTTCTGTTCTTGAAAACATTAGACATATTATACCAGATTCAAAATTTTATTTCGCTGGGACGAGTGAACTTTATGGCTTTACCAGAACTCAAAATGATAAAGCACTTAGTGAAAACGATCCATTCAAGCCGATGAGTCCATATGCCGCTGCCAAACTCTATGGATACTGGATAACAAGAATTTATCGAAGTGGATACGGTATTTTTGCATCCAATGGCATATTATTTAACCATGAATCATCACTTAGGGGACTTGAATTCGTGACCAGGAAGATAGCCAATGCAGTCGCAAAAATTAAACTAGGTCTCTCCGAAAAAATAGTGCTAGGAAATTTGGAAGCTAGAAGGGATTGGGGTTATGCTCCCGAGTATGTTGAAGCTATGTGGAATATTTTACAACAAAGTAATCCAGACGACTATGTTGTTGCAACAGGCGAAACACACTCTGTAAAGGAATTTCTTGAGAAGGCATGCAATCACGCCGGAATAAATTATGAAGATTTTCTTGTTGTAGACAAGGAACTCTTTAGGCCACTTGATCTCCCTTCACTTAAAGGAAATTATTCTAAAATCCATGAAGCTTGTGGTTGGACACCCAAGGTTAAATTTGAACAACTCGTAGAAATCCTAGTTGACGAAGAAATCAAAAAGTGGAGAATGTTGATATCGGGCAAAACCTTTCCATGGGACGCTCCAAATTACCCAAGCGAACAGAGTATCATAGTGAGAAACGGTTCAAATGAAGAGTAATTATCGTTATTATATATCTGAACCTTCTATAGGTACCAAGGAAAGAGAATATATGAACGAAGCTTTCGACTCAGGATGGATAAGTTCAAAAGGACCTTTTATTTCTAAATTTGAAAACGAATTCGCAAAATTTTCAAGTACTAAATTTGCTGTAAGCTGTTCAAATGGCACAGCTGCATTACATCTTGCGGTTAAGGCTCTCGGTATTCGAGAAGGGGATGAAGTTATTGTCCCCAACCTAACCTTTGCATCTCCAGCAAATGTTGTCATTTACGAAAAAGCAAAACCTGTACTTGTAGACGTTGACAAAAAATACTGGTGCATTGATCCAGATAAGGTAGAGGAGAATATTACTAAAAAAACAAAGGCAATAATAGTTGTTCATCTATATGGCCATCCAACAGACATGGGTAAGATTATGAATCTTGCAAAAGAACATGATCTAAAGGTAATAGAGGACTGTGCTGAAGCTCATGGAGCTACATACAAAGGGATGAAAGTCGGATCAATTGGGGATATAGGATGCTTCTCGTTTTATGGTAATAAAATCATTACAACTGGGGAAGGAGGTATTATAACAACAAATAATCAGGAATTAGCTGAAAAAATAACAATCTTAAGGGATCATGGAATGCGACCATCAAAAAGATACTGGCATGACGAAGTTGGCTACAACTACAGAATGACAAATATACAGGCAGCGATAGGTATAGCACAGATGGAATCAATAAAAGAAAAAATATTGAAACGAAAGTGGATCGCCAGAAAATATTCTGAATATATCAATGATAACGCTGAATTACAGTCAGAGATGCCTTGGGCATCAAATGTATACTGGCTTCCTACACTATTGCTGAAGGAAAATACTCTTACAGTTTCACGCGATTCTTTAATGGTGTTGCTGGCCAAGGAAGGTGTTGAATCTAGACCTGTATTCTATCCGTTGAATGAGATGCAACCTTATAAGAGTGAATTATCATTTCCTAACTCAAATTATGTTTCGTACCACGGAATCAGTTTGCCTGTTTCAAACACGTTTGATGAAGAAGACATTCGATTTATATCGAATGTGTTCAATGAAGCGATAACAAAAACAAGTCACCAGTGAACAATGAATGAGTTCAGTTCCAGCTCTTTTAATTATCTCTCTTTCATTCTTTATACAAACTATCAGTGGAATTATATTCTATCTTATAATTGCTAGAACGCTTCCTGTGCCAGAAGTTGGTGCTATTAGTCTGTTTCTAAGTTTTGGTGGAATTTTCACTGCTGCTTTTGCCTTCAACTTGGACACAGGATTTGCACATTTCATTTCCTATTTCAGAGGAAGAACCGGAAAATTTCTAATACCAATTTTTTTTTGGAAAATTACTGCTTTTATTATGGTAGCTACCTTCATCATTATAGTACTCATTTCACACTTGATTGCATTAGATTTCTTTCACCAATCAAGTTATTATGTTATCATGATTATTTTGGGTGGATACGTTTCTGAATCCATCGGGATAAGTTACATCGTCTCAATCCTTCAGGGAATTCAGTCCTTCAAACTAGCTGCTATATCAAACATAGTTTATTCAGTTTTATCATTAGGCATTCCTATTTATATGGTTTTTTTAGGACTTCCAATTGAAATCATTTCTACAGGTTTTGTGGTTGGAGCTGGAATATCATTAATTGTTTCCACCTCATTTATTATGTCAAATAGACTTCCAAAGATGCCTGAAGATAGAAAATTTAAATCTAAATTCTTTGCTTATGTTTTGCCTGTTTATTTTGGGAGTTTAACTTCTACACTTATGGTCACAATTGACAGAATAATACTACCTGCACTCTCAAATCTATCCTTAATGGCAATATATACCTATTCAATTACTATCGCCTCAGTTGTTGGAGCAATAACCTCTCCATTCTCTTTTCTCCTGCTACCTAAGATCTCACAGGCATTTGCTTCATCTCATAGATTGGAAGCGAGATTATATTCACAAGCATCTTTGGAGTTGTTCTATTATTTTGCACTTCCAGCTTCACTTGGTGTGGCTATACTTTCGAGACCACTACTAGAGTTTCTCGTTGGTGGAATATATGCTAGTCACTACATTGTCTTACAAATTATGGTTTTATCATACTCCTTTTTTTCGTTCAGACCCATTTTGTCCACTATCCTTCTTGGTAATAAGAAGACGGGGACATATATGTATACAGGCATAGGTGCTCTTGGAGTAAATGTCACTATGTCTATTATAATGATACCATTATTTGGCATTTATGGAGCTGTTATTGCTAACGTGTCAGCAATGGGAGTGAGCACAATTCCTCGTTTGGTTTCAGTTAATTCGCTGCTGAATCACAGTCTAACCTTAATTCCGTTTATTAAAATTTGGCTAAACGCTTTGATAATGATGACTTTAGTTTTTTATTCTGGAAAAATTTTTAGTAATGGAGCGGAAAGTCTCTTCATTCCCATCATAATTGGTATCATTACTTACTTTTTTTTATCCATTGTCAACAGACCTTTTTCAGAAGAAGCAAAAGAAATTGGAAGTTTAATGGTAAAAGGATCCCATCCTTTTATTGGAAGGGTATTGAAAATTCTTCTAGCAACGAGTTAAAAATAATTTTGGTTCGAAACTATTCTGTAAGAAAAATCCCTATGTTATTGATAATACACTGTATCTTATTTTGAATACTGATTGTGCTCGGAATTTTCTTCTCCATTTCTAAGGCCTTCAATATAGATTGCTCAAAGTCGTCTAAAGCTGTGAAAATTACAAGGTCGTTCTTCATCTCCTCGCGGAATTCTGGAAAATCTGTACACACTACGATGTTTTCAAAAAAGGATGCCATTTCAAGAACGCCAGACTGTCCTCCAGATGCTCGATACGGCATCAGAATAATCTCGTTATCTATAAATAATTGTAATAGGTCCTTCTCCTCAACATACCCCAAATATTTGTCTATTACGCCCTCGTATTTTTTTAGTAAACTTTGGAAATATTCTTTATAGCCTGGAAAATGGTTATTTATACCTCCGCTTACTGTTAGCTTGATGGTAGGATTTCTAATTTTTAAATTTTCAACAGCCCTTAGCGCAACCTCAGGGTTCTTTTGCGGTCCCCAGAACCCATGCAATAATATATTAATCTTATCCTTCTCTAAGTGCCTTTCTATTACTACACTTGTATCAGAACTATTCATATAAAGTGTAGCTAACGCGTCGATATAATCACTAACTATTAGCCCTCCAACGTAATTTCTTCCAAGTTTATTTTCAATTACTTTACAGTAGTAGCTCAATTGAAAATATGTTTTAACCCTTTTAAATATAAATTTCTCGACAGCCTTAGCAACAAAAAGTTTTATGGAATTGATAATCCCAGAATATCCTAACAACTTGATATCGTGAGTGTAGGAGCTACCTTGGTTAATTACCTTTACTTCGGATTCAGTGTTTCTTTGTATTATAAGAGGAAGTAATAAACCGATAAAATTTGCAATCAATCCCCTTCCAAAGGCCGTTGGACCAGATACAGAAATAACCAAGTCGCATTTTAGCTCTGATATCAAATCAACAGCTTTAATCATGCTTAAAGGGTGATCATAATCAAGAATTTCATGAACGATGCATTTTTTTGGAAGGCTGTACATTTTTATAATTTTTCTGTTTTGTGGGGGAGTAATAACATGTATTTTAACGATATACTTTATTTTTGAAAGAGCGATGATAAAAGAAGTACTCCATTCATCATAAGTATTTCCATGACCTATTATATTGCACAAAACAGCGATAGAAAGATTTTCATTACGTTTCAAAGTGAAAGTGTATGACAATAAGTGATTAAAACCTTCCAGTATTGGAGATACAATGTCAAAAAACATCCTCTCTATAGATTTTATCAGAAAGATATTAGAGTTGTCACACTCTACTTTATTAGTTGGTGATACTGTCGAATACCTTGACAAAAAAGAAACAATCAAACTTTAAAGAGAGAAAAAAAATATAACTGAAACATTTTGATAGATTAGAAATCATTTATTAATTTGAATCAAGAAGAAGCATCTCCTCCACCATATAGACTCTATTAAAGAAGTCTGCCAAATAATATCGTTGAACCGATTGCTACGCTGAATGCAGTTAATGAAATCAGGGAAAATGACATAAAATAGATATATAGTCAGTGAAAAAAGAGAATAATCCCTTTCATTACAGTGATATCCTGTTTCATTACGAAGGTCGTGAGTAAATATCTCTAACACCACTGTGATTCTGTAATGTGGTGAAAACTATGGACTTTAGTTTTCTAGATGAAAGAGTAGAGATAATATTCAATGAGAGGGTAAGAAGGAACAACGGTACCCATTTTGTAAGCAGAACGGTTTAATTCGTGTTCATTTAACATTGAACATCGAGCATAAGAAAACAAACATCCGACACAAAAAGAAGATGCACAAATAGAATCTTTCAATTAAACACCAGAGAATGAAGTGATTAGTGTGGTAGAGTTCCCTCTATTATAGTATGCAGAGAACATAATAAGCAGGTTTATTGAATTCCATAGTAATAAAGGATTGCATTCCAGCAAGTGTGTTGCATAATTCTCCTGTATAGTGAAATACAGGGGAATTATTTGTTGTTATGACAAGTCAACAAATCACTGCTGTAGGTAATGGAAGCACAAGAAGGTATTGGATCGGTTCAGACAGAAGGTTTGACAGATACAACAGATCTCTAGTTAACAGGATCGAGGACTTGATGGTCCCGTCATTTATGATGGACTGGAAAGTGATCCTTAAAGGAAACAATGAGGGACAGAGAGGACATCGTTACAGGATGCCAAATGCATTCATAACATTCCTTGTCAAACTAAGGGCTCTGTATGGTGTACCATTCAGGTCTCTGGAGGGAATTTCCAGAATATTTGCAAGGATCACCGGAATAACGACTGTATGCTATACAAGCATATTCAGAAGGATAAGAAAGATTGTGCCAGCAATTAGTGATTCTCATGGAATGCCTATGAACTGTGCAATAGATTCTACAGGATTCAAGATCACCATAAGGGGTGATTACCTAAGAACAAAAATGGAAGAAAACAAGGAAGGGATGGTCAAAGCTTCATGCTGTCATATCCAACAATGATGTATCTGTACTGTCATTTGCAATAACAGATAATCATGTGCATGATGCAAAGGCCAGGAAGGAGTTGCTGAAGTTCGTAAAGGAAAGGA
>JAKBRR010000058.1 GCA_021845325.1 Thermoplasmata archaeon | reverse complement strand
TGATAGAAGGTCTCAGTTCTGAAAATGGAGAGATTCGCAAGATATCCTGGGATAGAATTGTAAAAAATATAGAGAATGGAAAGATAAGAGAGAAAAACTCGACTGAATTTATCAAACTTCTACAATCAAATAATGAATATGTTCGCAAGGAAGCATGGGACAACTTATACATTCTAACAAATACCAATATAATAACAGATAAGGATTCTGCTGAGTTCGTCGCCCTTCTAGGTTCCGACAATTCAGCAGTACGGAAGGATGCCTGGGACAAAATCACCTTTCTTATGGAATCTGATATTATAACAAAGAAAGATGCCTCTGGATTCGTAGCGCTTCTCAGTTCTGATAATGAAGAGGTCCATAAGGATGCGTGGTTCAATATTTACAGTGTCTTGCAGAGGGGCATATTAATGAAGACAGATTCTGAGGAATTTGCCAATAAAATAAATTCTGACAGAGGCTTTTATGTAAATTATGCATACGCAAAAATTGACATCCTGAAAGAAAAGGGGGCAATGACTAAAGAGGATGTTAATGAAATTATTGAATTTCTTGCTTCTGACGACAATTCCGTTTGTAGTTACGCCTGGTTTAATCTTGGAAAATTGATGAAAAATGGATCCATAACTAAAAATAACTCTAATGAAATCATGATGATTTTAACAGAAGGAAATCTTTATGCTCGTGTTGTTTCATTAAGCAAACTTAACGTCCTCCTATACCACGGGATAATAACAATAGAGGAATTGAGAGATTCAAGATATAAATTCATCAAACTTCTAAAATCCGTCAATAAAAAGGAACGTTACGAAGAGTGGGATAGGTCCTTGGATCTTCTTGATTATGGAGTGTTGACAAAGGAAGAAATGAAGCATTTGAAAGGCTATTTTTTTGAACTGTTGAAAATCGATGAAAAATTTATATGCAAGCATTCGTGGAGCATTGCACCCGATCTAGTAGATAGGGAAGTAATTACCCAGGAGGAGTTAATACGATTAAAGGATGGTTTTATGGAACTTTTGCGATCAAAGGATGATGATCTCCATGAGGGACTTTCCGAGATTGCAAAGAGATTGACGAATATGGGAATAATTCGAAATGATGAACTGAAAAGCAGGAAACGCAAAGCCGTCAAACATAAAGGGAATAGTTCCTCAATTCCAATTAAAAGAGAATATGAAGATTAACGGGAAGAGAATTATAGGTTTGGAAAAACAAATTTTCAAAGTATTTGCAATCTCTCAAGAAAATGCTTTCGTGGAAAAGAATATGTTATTGGAACTATATATTTCAATTTTTTTCCTAGGTAAGACATTATCTGGGCAGATATATATTTTAAAATGCCTAGAAATCTTATGGAAACATTTAAGGAATATACATGTATCAAAAATACTTGGTTTTCAATTTCCTTACTGATAGTCAGCTGATCAATTAAATTAATTGAATTTTTGTTCCTTGTAGATATTGATTAAAATGGCAAAAGGTTCATTACAATAAAATCCGACAATGGTTTAAATTCTTTCCTTATAAAATCAAAATATTATTTGCGATCCAATGAATATAGGGATATTCATTTACATTCAGGATTAGCATTAAAAACCCATGTTATCCAATACTGCTTATAATTCAGTATCGGTTAAGGGAACAGCGAGAATTGATGTTAATTATTTTAAGTATTTTCCTTTCATTTAATTAGGAAGTCGGCCATTGGGGCATTGAAATTTCTTGAATCTACTCTAAAGGCATTCATTATTAAAAAATACTGAACCTGGAGATCTTCATTTCCACCATTGGTTAATGTGAGGAAATATACTTCAAAATTCGAATGAACTGAAATAACTGCTGTGAAAAATAGAGATGTTACCACTTCACCCAATCCCATTAGGGCAAATATTGCAGACTCCGCAGCTATGGAATCTGCAACGTCCGATCCTAAAATAAATGGAGTGAATGCAAGGATAGCCCCATCAATCGCAATAGTTAATGAAATTATGCTGTTAATTTTGCTATAATATGGACTATTTGGTGATACTATGGTTAACCCGCTATATATATCAGCCCAACATATATAGCTTTTGATGGAGTTCCTGTTTTCAAGGGTAAAATTCCCGGTGTATCTACCGGTTATGTTCTTACTTTTAACTGACGAGAGACTCGAGAATAATAGGGCAAATGCAGTCGCATACTTTGTTTGCCTTGAGAGATTTTGGAATGCTGGAGACGTAAAATTTCCGACAAAACGATATCTTGCTAAAGTAATAGGCCCTAGACCAAAATCGAATGGTATAAGTCTCCCGCTGTTCAATTCCAGTGAACTTATTTCCATTGAGAGTGAAAAACTATTAGTCCTCTCTATTATCTTACCTGCGTATGGACCTGCAAGTGCAAATTCCACATATTGATATTTAGTCATAGCCATGTTGCCATAGAATCCCAACACCGAAATTTACTGGGACTGATTATACTCATCTGACCTTGAAACTGTGCCTGTAAAACCATTAGGGGTTTCGTAAGTTGGGGTATTTCCCATTACTGATGTTCTTCCACTAACGTTGAAATATGATGTGGATAGAGTGAACCCCGCTGACATTTCTTCACCTCCCAAACTAAGCGTGGAAGTAAGTATTGTATTGTTTTTTGCTTCTGTTGAATTGACATAAACAAATGGAATCGGCTGGTTTAAGAAGGAATAGGTTTTCACGGGAACCCATCCCCAGTAATGCCTGCATCCTGAATTCCCACCTCCCGGTCCAGTTGGGATATATTCAGTAGAAGCACTTTTCGGTGAATCGTTATCCTTTGTGATGTACGCGGGATATATAGTTGTCGTATTGGATATTTTCATATTCTGCGTTTGTGAATATGGAAGATCTCCTATGTAAGGGTGCTTTTCTATATTTACTGTATAACCTGACTTCATCAGAAATGGATTGTATGAAACTGCCCCTGTGTAGAAGAAAGATGTTGTTAAATTACTTTGAGCCTTTTCTATGTAGGTTATGGATATGATCATAGAAGTTGATTCATCACGATAAACTGAAAAGTAATCCCTCCATGTTCTTGTAATATTGCATATGGATTTTGGAAGTTTAAAAATTGCATTCCAAGATCTATTGACAAAAGTGACTGTCATAGGAAGTGTTTCATTCTCATTATAGAATGATGAATTGTTGTTATTATATTTCTCTGATATATAGGATGGATTTGCAAATAACTCAACAACAGCACCTGAAAAGGATCTGTTTGAAATGCTGCCATCCAAAGAAAAGGGTTTTGCCCTAATCTGATCACTCGTAATAACGTTGGGATCAGAACTAATGAATGAAGGTTCAATGCTGAGTTTCACAGTAATATTGGACAGATATTTTGATATGGAATTCTCCTGGTCAATAGAATTACTCCTCAGATTTTGAGTGATATTTTGGCCAGGACTTATTATATGATTTATGAAAATATACATGGATGCGGAAATCACTATAATGGAAATAATAATAACAATAATTTTCCTGTTATTAATAGACTTCTTTTCCATTATCATATGTAAATTAATAGATTTAATGAATATAAATATATCTATAATTTAAATTTTGCTATAAGTATTACACACATTAAAAATACTACTTCTGGATAATTTTCATGATTTCTACCATGTATTCAAAAATCCCTTCCAAGACTATTTGAGGTCATCTTCCAGATTGTAGATCATATGGTGTTCTTCAAATAGTTAGGATAATTTATAACCATCCCTTCTCTCGCGCCTCACTCAATTTGAAAACATATACGAGATATCCGAATGAGATTCTTATGGCCGTAAGACCTATAATGAATTAAGATGCTTTGTAAATTATGAACAACAGGATTCATACTTCATTCAATCGTTCATAACGATTCTAACCATAAGAATGCAAGGATATGATAATAAATCTGATGGTTGGGGAATCGATGTAACTCTAAGACTGTTAAAGAGATTCACACATTGTTGTGAAGGATTATTAGGGAATTTACAAAGTATTTTTTCGAAAGAACAGCAAATCATGTACACTATCCACTATCATAAAAACGGCACGTTTTTTGATCTTACTTAAATAGCATATCCGATACTCAGACCTTTCTAATTTTAACCTTATTTTCCAACTCCAGAAGCTGGATCGATAATTAATCTAATCCACTTATCCTCTCACTTAAATCGCAGCTGCATATTTTTACCCTGTCAGGGGTTATTGAATCCTTACTGCCCATAAGGATTTTTAAAAGAGTTTGTGCACATTCTCACAAACAGAGTAAGGGAAGCTTTCAATATAAACTCCACTATATATGGGCAATATTCCTTCGAATAATAATATCAATTCAGATATATGCCTGAGAATTGAATGAAAGTGCCACATCCTCAAAAAATATAAAAGTTCTCTCTCATTAAGGAGGGAAAAATTTAGTGAAGAACTTGATTCAATCCATCGTTGAGATGGAAATTAATGCGCGCACATATTAACAACGAATTGTAAAAATCTTTTTTACCGAATCTTAATAATTCTGAAGACTTTAAGATTTATGCGTTTAAGCAAAGCAATCATAAAAAGGAGAATTCCTATCATAATAATTTGGACAGTTATCATAATGGCCCTTACGCCTGCGGTCCTTGGATCTTCTCACTATATAAATTACTCCAACCAAACATCGGCAAGTGGCAGTTCAGAATCGGCATTAGCCCAAAGGATTCTTTCTTCATATTCTTCCAACAATTCTTCATTGATAATTGTAATTCAGGAAAGCAATTTTTTGGAAATAAGCAATAATTCCACGGCTTCAAAGGTTATAGCATTTCAACAATCGCTTGAGGGTTCGGGGATTTCAAACTACTCCCATTCAACCTCTGCTTATACTGAATATGCGAATTTCATTAACAAAACGCTCTCTGACGGGATCACAAAATTCATTAAAAGTATATATCATTCAGTTAGTCAGAATTCATCAAATATATTCTCCTTTCCTTCAATATTTTACAATAAATGGTCAGGCTATGGTTTCAATAACTCATCCATTTATAAAGCAGCAAAGGCAGCAGGCTATAACTCCGGAAATTCTTACGAATCAAATTTCATTAACGGAATAAATAAGACAGCTGGATCTCCTGTACAGAGAATTCAAGAGGCAATTCAACAGTCAGTGGTACCGAACCCGATTAACGAATCTATCATTAGGCACATCTCGATATTCAATTACACTCTTAAATACAACATTGCTTCTGTGACTGCAACTTTTATTTCTAATGTTTCAAAGTTTCCCTTGACACCTCAGTATGTAATATCTGTGATCAGCTCTTCTAACCCAGGATTATATTATATTCAACATTTTGGTCTATATGGGGTCCCATCCTTTATAAACTCCACTTATGACGCCAGCAACATAACCCTTGTTTATGTTTACTTTAACACCCCTTCCGGAAAGGACATTTCTGGAACCCAGACCGCCTCTGAACTTGCGTTCCCAAAAATTAGTAGCATTGCCAGCAAAGACTTCAGCAACTCCATAGTGACTGGGAGTGGAGCGGTTGCGTACGAAACAAACCAGCAGACATCGAAGTCCGGTTTCGTTTTTGGCCTTCTTTTTATCTTCCTTGCTATAGCCATACTATTCGCCATCTGGTCCTGGAAGTCAGCGATCCTTGTCTTTATCTTTTCAGGCGTCTCACTCCTCTTGGGAATGGTGTCTGAATTCATTGCTGGACTGATATTCCATAGTGTGAGCTTCATTGTTAATTATACACTGGAGGCGGTACTTTTAGGTATATCGGCAGATTATCTGCTTTTTATAATTTCAAGGTATAGGGATGAACTTAGAGAAGGCAAGGGTACAGAAGAGGCAATAGAAACTGCTACTAGAGAATCTGGAAGATCTATTTTTATAAGTGGACTCACGGTTGCGTTCAGCCTTCTAACATTCTACTTCATTCCAGGATTCCAAGACTGGGGTGTAACACTGTTCTTTGCAGTAGTATTTACTGTGCTGCTTGAGACAATTTTGCTCCCACCTGTTGCCTCTCTGTTTGGTAAGAAGTTGTTCATTAAAAGCAAAATGACGCCGATAGATGAGAATAAGAGAAGATCTTCGTTCTTCTACAGGCTTTCGGATAAATCAGTACGTAGGAGATATCTGGTAATAGGAATTGTACTAGTTCTTGGTACATCTGCAGCTTTCGGATTCTTCAATCTGCCTACAACATACAACTTTGACACCGGCCTATCCAAAGATCTTCCAGCTGTCAACGGATTGGATTTAATTCAGAAGGATTTCGGAGGAAGCCAGATTTACCCAGTTTATGTTCTCTTTAATCTCTCATCTCCATACGCGTCAAATATGACGCTAAAGTCTATTGCTTCAGAGCTTATTTCGCAAAGCGGAATAGAGAAAGGATACGGCCCATATCTTGATGGCACCAATATATCGGCAGATTCCAATTACAGCAAATACATAGTAGATCATCATTACGCACTTTACACGCTTTATCTATCTAGTTCGCCCTACTCTTCTGGAGCTATCCAGACTGTGAAAGATATAAGGCAAAATAAGGAACTTATTGTTGGTGGATTGACTTCTAGCATTATAGACCAGCAGAACCAGAATAACAGAATCTATTCAGAACTTGAGCTGTTGATCGTTGTAGTTATTGGAATCATAATTGTAGTGTCATTCAAGACATGGAAATACCCATTTGTATCACTTACAGGAGTGCTTTTTAGCGTTTCGTGGAGTGCCATTCTCCTGTATTTGGTTTCTAAATACATACTTCATGAAGCTCTAATATACCTCATTCCGGTGATTTTGTTCATCATTCTTTTCTCTCTGGGTAGTGATTACACCGTGTTCATAATATCAAGAATAAACGAAAAGCGCAGAGAAAAAGACATGCGAGAGTCAATAAATCTAGGCATAGCATCATCTGGTAGGATCGTTTCCGCATTAGGGATAATACTGGCTGTATCCTTAGGTGCTCTAAGCGCCATACCAGTTCCGTTCCTTGAGCAGCTTGGGATATCATTCATAATATCTCTATTAATCGACACATTCATAATAAGAACAATCTACTTCCCAGCAATGATTTCTGTCCTCTATAAGGAAAAGGGAGTCGAAATGTGAGAATTCCCTAAAATCTACATAGAAACTCTCTTCCTGCCCTAATGATCAATATGTGTGAGACCGATTCATTCGTATTTCCGAGAACATTTCAATGAAATTGAATCCATCAGTGATTCCTTGACAAGTATATAAGAATGGATTGACTTTGATAGGAACATGCCGATTATCTCTGAGCTATATGAGAATGATACAGAAAGAGGAGGAAATCTGAATTATGATCTCTTTCTAATGGTGAAGGCGTTTCTGCTTCAGCAGTAACACAACCTCTCCCCCAAGATGGAAAGGATGTTCCGTGACGGGATATCATCAATGAACTTCCTAGGAATACCGAAAAACTTCCGGATCGGAATACAATCCTTGTACTTCTGTGAAAGATTATCAGAAATAGGAAAGGATTTCCAGTTATTAGGTGAAATAGAGGATCAGATCATGGCCAAGCAGACCCTAATCAGGAAAGGAGCAATTCAGGATACGTCATTAATTGAATCTGAAATAGTAGAATATGGCAAACCAAGAGATGAGAACATAAATACCTACAGATATAAGGACTTTGCATCTACAACAAAGAATCATGAAAGCCGTTTAGGATACAAAGCACATACCCTTGTCAATGAGATAAAGATAATTGAGAAGTTAGCCGTAACGCCTGCCAACGTCTACTGCTCTCATAGAGGTCTCAGCATGCCTGGTATTGTGTGTTACAGCGATAAGGGCCACTTCGGATCCCATTGCGGAGGCATGAATGGAACAATGGATCGCACATTGAGCGGGCACCAACTTACTGTGAAAGGCATAAGAATGAATCTCTGAATACTATATAGAAATCCTCTTCGGCAACTTTGAGAGTCAGACTCCTGTGAAAAACGTATGAAAGTATCTCTGAATATCCAAGATCAGATTAGCGGTTGAGCATCCCTATGCATTCTTCAATCTTCACTAGAACAAGTTTTGAACTAGTGCTTCGATTTTAGATCTATATATTGAATAAAAATTGTATACGTGCCCAATATATAATATCGAAAGGTAAATTTATGGAAACGCTTCTTGAAATTAAAAATTTAGGAGGATCTCTTTAACATTCTGGGGGCAGCCTCATTCCTCCTGCCACCAGATATTTGATCATATCCCTATATTCCCGTGCTTTGAATCCATATGAACGCTTGAATCCAATAC